>NZ_JBCPDQ010000028.1:0-1218 GCF_040915325.1 Coprococcus sp. RTP21281st1_F1_RTP21281_210402 | reverse complement strand
AAGCCTATCAACCTTGTAGTCTTCAAGGGGTCTTACTCCGAAGATGGGATATCTTATCTTGAGGGGGGCTTCACGCTTAGATGCCTTCAGCGTTTATCCCTGCCAAACTTGGCTACTCTGCCATGCCTTTGGTAAAACAACAGATACACCAGAGGTTTGTCCATCCCGGTCCTCTCGTACTAAGGACAGCTCCTCTCAAATATCCTACGCCCACGCCGGATAGGGACCGAACTGTCTCACGACGTTCTGAACCCAGCTCGCGTACCGCTTTAATGGGCGAACAGCCCAACCCTTGGAACCTGCTACAGCTCCAGGATGCGATGAGCCGACATCGAGGTGCCAAACCACTCCGTCGATGTGAACTCTTGGGAGTGATAAGCCTGTTATCCCCAGGGTAGCTTTTATCCGTTGAGCGATGGCAATCCCACTTTATACCACCGGATCACTAAGTCCTACTTTCGTATCTGCTCCACCCGTCGGTGTCGCAGTCAAGCTCCCTTCTGCCTTTGCACTCTTCGAACGGTTTCCAACCGTTCTGAGGGAACCTTTGAGCGCCTCCGATACTCTTTCGGAGGCGACCGCCCCAGTCAAACTCCCCGTCAGACATTGTCCCCCAGCCGGGTTACGGCTGCAGGTTAGAAACCCAGTACTGTAAGGGTGGTATCCCAAGGTTGGCTCCATGGCAACTGGCGTCACCATTTCCTAGCCTCCCACCTATCCTGTACAGACAGTACCGAATCCCAGTATCAAACTGGAGTAAAGCTCCATGGGGTCTTTCCGTCCTGGCGCAGGTAACCAGCATCTTCACTGGTATTTCAATTTCACCGGGTGTGTTGTTGAGACAGTGCCCAAATCATTACGCCTTTCGTGCGGGTCGGAACTTACCCGACAAGGAATTTCGCTACCTTAGGACCGTTATAGTTACGGCCGCCGTTTACTGGGGCTTAAATTCAAAGCTTCGATTGCTCTAACCTCTCCTCTTAACCTTCCAGCACCGGGCAGGCGTCAGCCCATATACCTCACCTTTCGGTTTTGCATAGACCTGTGTTTTTGCTAAACAGTTGCTTGGGCCATTTCTCTGCGGCCACATCTCTGTGGCACTCCTTCTCCCGAAGTTACGGAGTCATTTTGCCGAGTTCCTTAACAACACTTCTCCCGCCGGCCTTAGGATTCTCTCCTCATCCACCTGTGTCGGTTTACGGTACGGGTACTTATGAA
>NZ_JBCPDQ010000027.1:0-1465 GCF_040915325.1 Coprococcus sp. RTP21281st1_F1_RTP21281_210402 | reverse complement strand
TGATATGTACCCAGAATCCTGGACACATATTTATGAACTAGGCTGAACACATGGATGCTATCCTGTATTGTACAGGTGGCATCCATTTTGTTTTTGCCTGAATTCTTTTGTTATTATAATAATCTATATATTCTTCAACCGCTTGTGAGAATTCTTCGAAGGAAGAATAGTCTTTCTCATAACCATAATACATCTCATTTTTCAATCTTCCAAAGAATGTCTCCATAATACAATTGTCATAGCAATTACCTTTCCGTGACATGGATTGTACAATGCCATGTTCTTGTAAGGCATTTCTAAAATTGACATGCTGATACTGCCACCCCTGATCAGAATGAAATATTAATCCTTCGACAGAAGGAAATTTTTCAAAAGCTTTATTTAGCATTCTTTCTATCTGGCCAAGATTAGGAGTCCTAGATAAATCATATGAAATGATTTCGTTTGTATTCATATCTAACACTGGCGATATATAACACTTTCCCCATGAAAAATTGAATTGAGACACATCTGTGGTCCATTTTTGTAAAGGCGAAGTTGTGCTGAAATCTCTGCCTATTATATTATCAGCAATCTTACCAACTTGTCCCTTATAGGAATGATATTTCTCCTTTGGTCGTTTGCCGGCTAATCCTGATTCATGCATAAGACGCTGAACTCTCTTATGGTTCACCTGATACCCGCGATTAATAAGTTCCTGGTGAACCCTTCTTACGCCATATCTGCGTTTGTTCTCCTCAAAAATATTTTTTATTTCTTCTAGTACTTCTTGATTGCGTTCGGCAACAATATCGTTTCTGTTAATCTCAAAATAGTAAGTAGATTTAGCCATATGCATTGCTTTTAGGAGATACTTTAGTTGATATCCTTTTTCTCTGAGTTCTTTGATGATTGCTGCTTTTTCGCCTTGAGTTGCGCAACCCATTTTTCTTGCCTCAAGGCGATCCGTTTTTTTATTACTTCATTCTCGGCTTTGATATATTCATTTTCAGTTCTCAAGCGTATCAGTTCTTCTCGTTCCGATTCTGTTAAAGGTAATGGATTTGTTGATTTTTTCATTCTCGGTTCCTTTGTTGGTCGTCCTTTTTTACTTTCTACCAATCCATTATATCCTTGTAATTTATATTTGTGTACCCATTGATAAAGCAGTCCTGCATTAATGCCTGCTTCTATGGCAACTTTCGTTCTTGGTGTGCCTGCAATAACCTTTGAAATCAGTTCAAGTTTTTCTTCGGGTGTCCATACCTTATTAAACACCTTATGTTTTAAAACTTCTGGACCATGTAAATCAACCAATCTGGACCATTCTCGTATATGCCTTTTGAGAGTATTGGGATTCAGCCCCTCTGGGATGTCAGGATACGAACCCGAATGATACAATTCAACACACATCATTTTAAACTCATAACTATAACGCATAAAAATACCCTCCTTACTGGTTGTCCAGTAAAGAGGGTACATATCA
>NZ_JBCPDQ010000026.1:0-1551 GCF_040915325.1 Coprococcus sp. RTP21281st1_F1_RTP21281_210402 | reverse complement strand
ATGGAAAGAATAGGGGTATGTCTACTAGCAAAGGACGGGTGGAGTCTGAAAGAAGTATTACTTGTGAGGGTGGAAGTGGTTCTGTAATTTACACTTCAGTAGAATATGAAGGCACAGTTAAAGTTAATGGAGAAGTTAGAGATGTAAGTAGAAAGGTATATCAAAGGAATGATATAGATTTTGAGTATTTTGATGAGACAACAGGACTAACAAACTTAGAACGTATGCAGGCTGGCAAGCCTCCTATAGGGACAGATGGTAATGCTATTCAACTACATCATATTTTGCAAAAAGAAGCAGGACCAATGGTTGAGATTCGAGAGATTACACATCAAGAATATTATTCACAGTTGCATGGTCTTATCGAAGATGGAGCAAGTTTTAGAAATAATCCAATATTGAATAAGCAATATAATAATTTTAGACGTTCATATTGGAAATGGAGAGCAGAGCAAATCGTAGGAGGAAAATAAAATATGTATGATAAAATTGTTAAGATTATAAGTCAATATGAAGAAAAAGGTGATTTTACACATCCTAATGTAGA
This sequence comes from Coprococcus sp. RTP21281st1_F1_RTP21281_210402, assembly GCF_040915325.1. NCBI lineage: Bacteria > Bacillati > Bacillota > Clostridia > Lachnospirales > Lachnospiraceae > Coprococcus > Coprococcus sp. RTP21281st1_F1_RTP21281_210402. Next base: position 1,004 of record NZ_JBCPDQ010000026.1, on the reverse strand, counting down.
TGATAAAGATTTATATGATGCAGAAAAAATATTAAATTTAAAAATTCCAGAGCAGTATGTTTGGTTTTTGAAAAATTATGGGCATGGTGGACTGGATGGCATTGAAACATTGGGTGTAGGTAAAAATGGCAAAATGATATTTGTGGAAAAGACACTAGAATTCAGGTCATATGGGTTGAATGACGATAAGATTGTAATAGAAAATTGTGACGAATGGATTTATTGTATTGATGTAAAAACTGGAGCCGTTATGATGTGGTCACAAGGAGATAAAAAGTACAAGATTAATTATAAAAATTTTATTGAATATCTAAATGATAGAATCAGTGATGCTATAGAAAATATGTAATATTTATAAAATTAAATTTAATTATGTCTATACTTTAGGACTTCAAAGTCCCTAACTCAAAAAGCTATTATGTCATTTGAGGATGGAAAGCAATATTCATCGTGGAGTAAACTTAGAGAAGAGGGATTGTCACTTGAACAAGTAGAAAAAATAAAAGGCACACCAAAGGGACAGAAACCATTACCAGAAACTTATTTGAGTGAGGAATATATTAATAATCATCTAAATTCATTCAAGAAAAGTGGTGCGGTAAAAATAATGCCAAGTGAGCCATCAGGAACAATTGGTGGTAAAGGTGGTACATTTGTAATGTCTGGGGATGAACTAAGTGAAATAATTCGAAACGCAGATGGGGATGTGGCTAAAATAGAAAGTGTTTTGGGATTAGACAAAGGATATTTAGGAAGTAATCCTGTTATAGTGACAATTCAGGACACATCTAGTTTAAGACTTCCATCTGGCAATGAATTAGGTGCATGGCCGGAATACTGGGAACCAGGCGGCTATACAAGTGGTGGAATAAAAGAAGCAGTTATTAATCCGGCGAAAGAAGGAACATATACATATAAACATTTATTTGAATGAAAAATCCTAATCCCCCAGCTATGCTGGGGAGAATAGTGTAAGTGGAAACGATAAGGATTACAATAAAAAA
>NZ_JBCPDQ010000025.1:0-1783 GCF_040915325.1 Coprococcus sp. RTP21281st1_F1_RTP21281_210402 | reverse complement strand
GAAAAAGACTTTAGCTGCCCAAAAGAAAGAAGAAGCAGAGAAACGACAATTATCACTTGGCTTTGATGAACAGTAACACTCCATTGAGTGAAGCTGCCGTTTGGTCGCTCCCCCTTTGGGGGCGGGGGGGGATAGATAAAGTTCCTCTATGTAAAGTTATAATGGGGGATGAAAGGCAAGGTTCGCTAACCTTACCCCGATTGTTTATGCTTCCCAGCATTCAATCTATCCCCGTTTATGGGTTTCTCTTTCACCCTACAAAGATAACCTCATGGGGGAAAAATGTCCAAGAATATGGGGTAAAAACTATCAAGTCGGTAGAAAATAAGTATCTTTGAAGTACATTTTTAGTAGAGGTACTGGTATGCCTAGACGAAGCAGATAGGCAAAAATAAAGCCGCTGGAGATGTCGGATGTCCGTCAATTAACTCCAGCGGCTTGTATTTTGGCAACTCTCCCGTATCGGTCAGCTACCGTTTGGTCAGCAACAAAGGTAGTACTTTATTGTCGCAAATCCAAATGTTTTCCCCTTTATTTGTGCATTTACAAAACATTCACTAACTTCGCACCTATGCAGTATGGTGATAGCACACTAGCACCCTAAAGGGTACGTGTGTAAGGGGACAAGCCCCCTTAACCCCCTGTCAGCCGGCTGTCACCGGCTGTTATCGATTGTCACAAAAATGTTAACTTATGGGAGCAACAAGTATTCATGTACAAGCAGTGAAGCCGGGGAGCGAGATTCACAACTTTAGGGAAAAAGAGTTGGACTATGTTCGTCCGGAACTTAGTCATTTGAATGAAAGCTGGGTTGGAGATAGCATCTCCCATCGGCTGGAGAGTGCGAAACAAAGATATCTCGATACGGTTGGGCAGAAGATGCAGGCTAAAGCCGCACCCATACGAGAGGGAGTAATAGTAATCAAACAAGAAACCACCATGCAGGAACTCCAGCAGTTTGCCACGGTCTGCAAAGAACGTTTCGGTATCGAAGCATTTCAAATCCATATACACAAGGACGAAGGATACATGAACGCAAAGCAATGGACACCTAACCTTCATGCCCATGTAGTTTTCGATTGGACGCAGCCGAATGGGAAAAGCGTGCGTTTATCGCGTGATGACATGGCAGAACTCCAAACCATAGCATCTGAAACACTGGGCATGGAACGTGGCGTTTCTTCTGACCGCAAACACTTATCGGCTATGCAGTACAAGACCGAATGTGCGAAAGAACAGCTTCAGGAACTATCAAACGATATATCCAGTGCATTAGACAAACACAAGGACGTGCAAAACCAGCTTCTTCAGCTTCAGAAAGAACTACGTTCCATTGAAACAAAGAAAAACGTCCAAAAACTCATTTCTAAGGCTTCAGAGAAGTTTTACGGCTTGATAGGGAAAACGGTTAACGATAGGGAAAAAGATACCTTAAAAGCCAAAATAAAGGCTTTAGAGGGGGAAAATGAACAGCTATCCGATAGACTGGGAAAGGCTATACTTGAAAAAGAGCAAAACGGCACAAAGGCATTCAAAGCCGAGAATGACAAGGAGTATTATAGACAACAAATGGACAACGCAAGGACAACCAGTAACCGATTAAGGACGGAGAACCAAGAACTAAAGACCGAAACCAAGGAATTGAAAAAAGAACTTGGTAAGATGAAAGACTTGTTCAATTCCGAACAACTGGAGGCTTTAAGGCATCATTTCCCAAACATATCAAAAGCTATGGAAGAGGGGAAAGACCTACTCAAGCAAATCACCAGAAGCAGAGGTTTCG
>NZ_JBCPDQ010000024.1:0-1866 GCF_040915325.1 Coprococcus sp. RTP21281st1_F1_RTP21281_210402 | reverse complement strand
TATCGCTGTCTGGAATTCCATTACTTCTCCATCGACCTTTATGAGTCCTCTTCCCTTTAGATTTTCCGGTTCAAGCTGTGAAACTTTTTTACTCTTAAAATAAGCGAGGCTCGTCTGATTATCTTTTGCTGAAATAATTCCATATACCATCACTCTCACCACCAATCTGTAACAGATGATTTCTTGTTACAAAAAATATAAAAATATCTGAATCTTACAGAATGGAAGTTCCATAAATTAATCCATGCCAGAGAAAACAGTTGCAATATCAGTTGTGACAAAAATGGAGTATGAATTTTATCAGTCGACAACTTATTTTAAAAAAAAGCTTTAAAAGTCAGTGATAACAGGAAATTTCAAAATAAAATGGATACGTATAATTATTTCGTGACTTTTTGTCACTGATTTTCTGTCACTCTTGAAATCGGCAGTTCCATTAAAAGTTCCTTATAATATTTTGTAGAATCTCAAGTGGAATTTATTTCAGATAAAATCATAACGAATTAAGATTAGGTCATTTCAAAGAAATTCAGATTAAAACGATTGCAGTTGATATGAAATCAACTGTGAGATGATACCCCATTGGCACTGGATACATACAGATAGCAAGGTCTCTCGCTGTCAGCCTACATTGAAACGATACCTGTGAATATCAAAATATATGACCACAACAAAAATACCCATCTGTACAAGCATCCTAACATGCGATACAAATAGGTATTAGCAAACTTTTCATCTCGCAAGATGGTAATATTTCTAAGCATCTGTCTCAGCCAAATTTCTTTACGAACAAAGACAGACACTTTCACAGCTAAGAAATCCCTTAATCTGTCGATATCGGCAAAAATACGGGCAAAACAGCAATTATACGTATGCACCTGTGAATCTTCAAAGGCTGAAATTTATCTGACTGTTTTTGACATACCATCAATACCCGCAACAGACATCCCCCTGTGCTGTGCCATATGGCTGGGTAGCAACAGCATATGCAAAGATGCCAATCTTACTAATCCTGTCTCTGTTTCCAAGGATAACAACTTATATGCGTTTTATGAATACACCAATACTGATTAAATTTCTTATCCTAGGTCTTAAAATTATTCAAGATATCAGAATAAGGCATTTTCTTAACAATTAGTCGGATTGTCTTGATTTTGGCATATACTTTCATAAAAATATACTGTTGTAGATACCAGCCAAACTTGTAACGAAATCTTTTGTTATAATTTTATATCAATTGCTGAAAATGGCTATTTCACAGTATTTATGAGTATTTTAGCAAACAATAGTTCTGTGAAAGAATGAAATCTGTCTGCTTGCAATAAAGTCAGTAAAATCAATGATTTACCGTACCTTAGAAATAAATTGTCGGACAAATCCTTTTGTATACCTGGGGGCAAATTTCGCCATAAGGTGTCCTTTCCCCTTTAGGTAAATGACAAAAAGCTATTATTAATTTCTGCATTTCATTCACTTCGTGAACAGGCAGAAATTAAAATAGCTTTTTGAGTTAGGGGTTTTGGAGTCCTAAAGTATAACCATAATTAATTTTATATATTTTATTCAACTACATCTTCACCATATACACCATCATTTTGATATTGCAAAATAAGATTATACATTTCTTCAACATCTAATTGGCATAACTCCGCCTCTTCATTTGTAATTTCAATTCTTTTTTTCTTTATCATATGCGCTCCTGCATCATACTGAAGATAATATTGCCCTTTGTTTTCCAGTAGACTAATACCCTCATCTTCTATAATTAACTTCATTTTAAAGCACCTCTAGTTAGCAACCACCACTTCAAGTGGTGGTTTATTATCAGCCCTCCAAAGGGCTATTGTTACTGCTCGCCCCAAAGGG
>NZ_JBCPDQ010000023.1:0-1970 GCF_040915325.1 Coprococcus sp. RTP21281st1_F1_RTP21281_210402 | reverse complement strand
CAAGCTTGCCCAAGTCTACATATAAAAGCACGCCTCTATTCCCCATTATTTTCATCCCCCCTGTACTTGTCAAGTATAGATGTTGCTGGAACAAATGCAACACACGTACCAGCAACACCTGTAAATTCTTTATAGTTCCTAAATTCCAGCCTCTAAAGTTCCATAATCAAGCCATTGCCTGTGCAGAACCCAGCAGTAGCAACCTAGTTCCAAATACAGTACGAATAGGAACTAAAACCACAAGCCGTAATTCGCCCTGTTTTGCCTTTTCATGCCACAGTGGAAGTAGTTAGCACCAAAAGACGTAAAGACAAACGTAGGACAACGTGTGCATTCGTAAGGGCAGAACCAGCAAAAGCACCAGCTAAGACTGGCACAGGAATACCCCTAGAACTGCTGGAACTACTAAGTTTTCTACCGTTTATCTCATGAAGGGAGAAAGTTATCGTGGACGAAACTTAAAAACTTATTCGATAGAAATCAATGATCCTGTTGAATAAGGGACAATAAGCAATTAGATAAGTTGGTGCATTGGCTATTTCTAATGAGCTTAAATTGGTCAATTCTGTTGGACTCTGAGTGGTTAATTCCCCCAGGCTCTAACATCGGCACTTTCCTTATATGCAGGATTTTGAACGGACACACTGTCACCAGATGTTCAAAAGAAAGTAACTTGATATGGGATTTTTTAAAAAAATAAGAGATTTTTCAAAAGTAATTGTGGAGAATTGAGGGCATAGAAAAAGCCAGTAGATTTTTACGTTTCTCTGCTGGCTCAATAAATTTAATATGCAATTACATATCGTGAATATTTATCCTATTATTTATAATATATTTGCATCACCAGAAGGAATATCCACATAAAAATTACCGCCTTTTGACCATTTTTATATCTGCTTTACCGTTTTTAGGACTCCTTTTTTAACTAATTCTACTCATAAAACAATGCATTTGTTCAATCTGTTACATTTCATCTGAAATTCTTGTTCATTTATCTGAATGGATTATGTTTCATATCTACAGTTGCCTTCCGTATGACGATGCAATGTTGTTTTGTATTTCTTCTAGAGCTGGTAAATTTGAAACGACAAGAAAAAACGGAGACACCCTAACATATCTTTAGGTCGTCTCCGTTTTTAGTTTGAAATAACTTTCTAAATAATATTTTTACCAATAAAGCAACTCACTTATTTCATCTGATTTTCTTAATATATTTTTCCACTTTTCAGATGTTTTTACAGTTTCAACATTAAGCATATCAGGAATACGTTCTAGTTCCAAATAAGCATTCCTTAACTCTATACTTTTCTCTAATATATCATTATCAATCATACCTTCATCTAAAAAAAGATTTAGTGTATCTTCGTGCAAGAAACTAATTATATCTATTGAAAATTCTTCAAATAGATTATGTTTAATTGTATCATCATCTTCTAGAAGCAGATAACTTCCACATTCCTCAATTGTACTTTTAAAATTCTCATATCTTTTTTCTAACGAAATCATTTTGTCACCCCTAATCATAAATTACAGTTGCTTTATCACCCTTCAGTGGAATATAAGTCTCTGGATTTACTACTTTAATTTTTCCAGTAGCTCCAGATGATATTCCATAATATGAACCTCCATGCTTACCTCCGCCTGGATGATAAAAAATAGAAATATCACCGTTCATTAATTTCCATCCACCACCATTACTTCCGTATACACCTCTAGTCCAGTCGTTCCCTAGTATAGTTTGCAACTCATCTACAGTATACCCCTTTAGTCTAGTCGGGTCACTGAAAATGTCATCAACAGAATTGATATTCCAACGAACATTGTCTGCACCATATTTTCCCTTTAAATATTCATTCCACTCTGCTCCACTTCTAGGTATTTCGTTATTGAAATTTGTCTTACTTCCACCCTCACAAGTAATACTTCTTTCAGACTCCACCCGTCCTTTGCTAGTAGACATACCCCTATTC
>NZ_JBCPDQ010000022.1:0-2502 GCF_040915325.1 Coprococcus sp. RTP21281st1_F1_RTP21281_210402 | reverse complement strand
GATGCAACAAACAGACAGGACACCACCATACTAAAAATCAAAATGATCGTCTTGATATATGTTTTCAAGTTCTTCTTTACTCCTTTCACGATATTCATTAAATGTCCTTTCATCCCTTTTATAATCAAGTAGATAATGATATTCCTTGAATAATTGACAACTGCCAGCTACAAACACGATTAAGGCTATTAAAGCTACCAATTATTTACACCTCCCTTTAAACCTCAAAGAAAGAGAGGAGAAGTGGTTGGATAATTTGTTAGTGCCGATGTGCCGAGGGGCTAAAGCCGCCAGCGGCACATCGGGTGCATATACACTGCAACCAACAACAGGAAAATGCGTTTCATAGCATATATCTGCATATCTGCAATTATTACAAAGAGTCTCATCTATAAGCGGTTGATACTCACCATTACAACATGCATCATCATTAATACAATGAGTACACCTTACACCTCTGCAATTTTCTTTACACATAACATTTACCTCTCTTCATCACAATTTTTTATACACTTTGCAATACCAAAAATTATTGCTATAGGCATACCAACTGAAAACATAATTGCTACAAAATAGATTAAAAGTTTATAAAAAGGAAGTCTCAGAGCAAGTAGAATTCCACCTGTTAAAATACCCAGAACTAAAATCAAAATATCAAAAGCATCCATACATATCACCTCAACATATACACTTGATAGATTTTACCTATTAATCTATAATCTAAATAAAAAAAGGAGAACGATAAAATATGATAGATACACAAACATCAAGCATTATTTTTACAATAATAAATATAGCAATACTATTAGCAATTTTAATTGGAGCAATATTCCTTATTTATTTCCTTATAAAAAAATTGATTAAGTATTATAAAACTGGAGAATAAAAATCTAATAATCAGCATCCTGAGCCACACCTTTAATAAATACCCATATGGCATAGCCAACAAGCTGGCACACAAGATATGTTATAAAAATTTTCCACGCTGAGAAGGTTATACCGCCCAAAGTAAACTCATATGTAAGCCCATAAAACACTACTTTAGCAACAAGTGATACAAGTTCTAACATTCAATCACCCACCTTTTTTAGCAAGTCTGTAAATCGACAAGATAGCAATAACTACTATTGCACCGATTGTTACACTCCAGAAATCGGCTGGAATAAATTTAAAATAAGATGCAATCACTGCAAATAACCCAGAATCACTATTAAGTAAAGCAGTAAAAAACGCCACAATACCAGTCACATACTTCCAGAATGATTTAGAATTTTTATCTTCATCGTCATCATCACTTGACCCGCCACCAGTATTTATATTTGCATTACCATCAGTAACTTTATTACTATTATCAATAGTTATATTAATAACTGTTTTTCCCGAGTCATCTGAAGCAGCAACATCAGTAACTTTTTTATCAACAACATTCCCATCGTTGTCTTTTACATCTTCAGTTGTTACAGTCGGTTTAACAACTGCACCATCTGCATCCTCTTTCAAATTAAACAAATCAAATGAAAAAGCACGAACATCAGTAGACATTATCATATTCTCTTTTGCACTCTGCATAATGTCAGAATTTGAGAATAAAGTATCTGGATCAGGCACATGATAAAGAAATACAGTTACATATATTTTCGCAGATTTAACCGTTATTTCAGTATCGCTTCTAGTATCAAGATCAACATGTCCAAACAATCCAACAATACCATCGAACAATTCATCCAATTTATGCTGAGCAGAAGAACCAGTATTATCCAATAATGTACTATTTAAATATAAAGATTTATTAACATAACCATTTTTATGTTTATTCAAATTAAAAGTATCTGTTTTAGAATCTGTATAAGTATGTACACGTCCCTTACCATCCTGATAACGTATATCACTATTGTAAACAACATCACAACTAAACATCTCAGTAGGATCAGTCATAAGAGGACACGAATAAGTATAATTAAAAGAAAATGCATATTTTGAATTTCCTACACTAGACGGCTTGCAAGTCATTGAATCCCAATAAAATGATTCTGCTGGATAAGTCGGCTTATCAACATAATCTGGATCTGAATTATCAGCAAGACTTGTGTCACCCTCTAAAAACTTCTTACAATTTGAATAATCAGTGATTGAACCACTCAAATTTTCAGCACACTTCACAAGCGGTATATTAGTAGCAACTAATTTATAACGGCTAATATTAGACGGTTGAACCCTAAAGCGAAAATTATTAATTCCTAAAGACTTATCAGTTTCAAAAGATGAATCGCTATTAGTTTCTGTAAAAGTAAACCCACCAAATCTATCATTCCAATCTGCATAATTCATAATTTGAACACTACCCATACAACCAACATTAGAATTTGTATAAACACGAGCATATTCAGAAAGATTATAATAATATACAGAAGAAGTAGTTTCATAAGCACTATACCCCATACATATAGAAGAACCCTTTGGAACCCAAAAAAACATTTGTTCTAAATAACCAGAACTACCATC
>NZ_JBCPDQ010000021.1:0-2578 GCF_040915325.1 Coprococcus sp. RTP21281st1_F1_RTP21281_210402 | reverse complement strand
AAACCTGTGCATTCTCATTATATTGAACATCAAATTCTTGATTTATTTCCGGCATAATCAACCTGGACTTAATCATGAACTCCTCCTTTACGGATGGAGCATCTTCAATAGAAAAACTGCATCTGAATCAAGATTTCTGATTTGATGTTTTCTTGAGCCAGATGAGCACTTTCTCTTTGTGAGATGACCAAAAGGCAGACTCTGGGCACGATATTCGAAAGAAGTAGACTGATATCAGCAGTCTGGAAAAGAATTTGAAAATTAACATAGAAAAAACGCATTATCTCCATAGCACCAAGTGCCATGAAAACAATGCGTCCTAAATTTTAAAGAAAAAATATTCAGTTGTGATTTCGGATGTTCTTATACGAAGTCATTATTAAATATAGTCTTTCATAATGTTCCAAACCCTTTTTACTTCGTCATTATATTTCTCATTCAACTGATTTCTTAATTGAACATCTGCATCATAAATAATGAAATCGCTTAACCCGCCTCTCGAAGCAAACAGTTTACTATAGCTTTCTATCAAGTATTTCATTTTTTCACCATTGCTCTCATCCGAGTCAATACAATTAACTTGTCCCATAAGAATTCTTAATATCCCGTTATATTGTCCATATCCATATTTTTGTACCATTTTGCCAATCTCTATATACGCCTCTCGCAACTGCAAAAACTCTTCATTTCTTATCATTCTTCTATCTCCAATCTATTGTAACGGTGTTTTTCCTACAACTTCAAAAGTCCATGGTGCATCTATATAGGTTTGCATAACATTATATCCTCCCACGTATACTCCACCTTGCGGTCCGACTGATCCTGTATAAATAGTAGTACCCTTTGGTACTTTAATCGCATATACATTATCTATATAAGAGCTTGCCTCATACGCACCAGTTTTCGGGTCTATCCAATGAGTCTTTACCGCTGCGTCAATTCTTACATTAGTAACAGAAGCAGGTAGCTCACTCGTAAACCATCTTCCATACGGATTTTGAGCATTACCTGCTCGATACATTATTCTATCTTCCTGTAATACTTCCATATTGTATCTGCCACCATAGAAATTCTTTGCAGGTTGATTAGGCATTTCTGCTAACGGTCCTGGATTTTCAATCATATTATATTGATAATTAGCTATATCACCTGACCAATATATAACAGTTGTACTACCACTCTCTACAACTTCTGCAACATCATCTAGCTTATTCACTTCTACATTACTTAAAGCTTTTTCACCTAAGGCAATGTCATCTGAGTTCTTGAATATCGTTGTATGGCTTAGTTCTTCAATATCCGTCTTTCTCGCTACATCTCCGATTTCTGATACGGAACTGTTCGCTGGGTTTCCTGATATAACTTCTTCTACCATATTGCTTCCCAACATTGCCAATATATGGCTGTCTGTACTTTGATAGATTGCATCACAAGCTTTATCTTCTGCTACATTCCCAATCAATATCCTTCCAGCATCTACGGCGATAGTTTATAAATCCGTGAACTTCACGGATTCAGGTAAATGACAAAAAGCTATTATTAATCTCTGTATGTCATTCACTTCGTGAACAGACAGAGATTAAAATAGCTTTTTGAGTTAAGGGTTTTGGAGTCCTAAAGTATAACCATAATTAAATATCATTATACGGATTTTTTTCAAGTATTTCATTAATCTCTTCATCTTTCCTTTTTAAAAAATCCTCACCAAATAAAGCAAATATTTTTTTTTCTTTCTCAAAGAGTGGTCTTCGGAAATCTTTTCCTTTCTCTTGATTATTCATGGCATACTTCATAGTAATATTTGTTGATAATATATTTAAAGCATACCACAATACTTCTCGTTCGTCATTTACAACTATATCACTTCTTATCTTCCCCTTTTCTGCATAAAGAATATGATAATTTGAATTTGTACTAAAAATGTATGTTCCCTCAGCACTATTATCATCCCCTTTTTCGAAAAAAACATTACTGTATGAAATCTCATCTAGTTTATCATTAATTTCACTCATAATATATTTTTGCAGTTCATTTGTTGTTAACATAGTTTTTCACCTCTCTCTATTTATTTTGGCACTATATAGCCTTCTCTAATTAATTGTAAAATCGGCATTGGCAATTCATATTGTAATCCTCCACCTGCAGAACCTCCCCATGCTGCAATCTCTGCTTGGATAGTGTTTGGTATTTCCTTTATAACCCTAAATTCCTGATAAATATTAGGGTCAGTAGTTGGTGGCAATGCTAATTTATCTGCATTTGCACCTGTTTGTGTTACAAAGTTACTCTTATTCCCAATATTTCCATACCGCCCAAATGTATCTCCTGGTTTTAACGACATATTTACTTCTGTTCCTGGTACAGCTCCGTTATTTGGTGGATAATTTATTGTACCATCTGCTTTATACCAACTTGTTTCACTTCCACCCTCACAAATAATACTACTTTCAGACTCCACCCGTCCTTTGCTAGTAGACATAACCTTATTCTTTCCATCTGCCTTTGACGATGACTTTCCACCCTCAAAAACTGACCGCAAAACAAATGATGTTATTGCACACTCTGCCCAGGTCTTGGC
>NZ_JBCPDQ010000020.1:0-4262 GCF_040915325.1 Coprococcus sp. RTP21281st1_F1_RTP21281_210402 | reverse complement strand
TTATTTGTTTATATTTTTGTAACTAACAGCCACATTTTGACAAAATTTGTTTATTAATGTCAAAAGCATTATTGATTATTATTTCCAGCCATAAACTGGACTTCTCGGGTATTTCCAGCAGTTTTCAATTTTACCATATTGGTCTCGTATAGTTTAATGGCATCTGAGTTAACTTTCTTTATTTTCATAAAAAACACGCACCTTTCACAACAAATTTTTTTGTTATGAAAAGTGCGTTTATATCGGTCAATTGGAACTTAATATGAAGTTTTGTTCTTTCGTATACCTAGGGGCAAATTTCGCTTTAACCTATGAATTCCTCTACGGAATTCTGACTCGATTCATAATAATCGGTCACCGAAAAGTTTTGCCTTCGGCAATGGTTATGGAGGTAGTTGGATTTATTAGACAATATGTAATGACCTCCACATTGTAGGTTCGTGGATTTACCTGTATACTAAAGATTGTCAAAGTCAATGGTAACAGGGATTACCGCATACAAAGGGAGGTCATCAAATGAATTATAACACAGTTTACGTAGGAATGGATGTACACAAAGAAAGTTTTACATTTTGTGCGTACACAATCGATGCAGAGAAAGGTTCCCACTTCCAGAGAACAGAAGCTGATTACAAAAATGTTCTGAAATATCTGGAGTTTCTTCGTACCGTCTACGGAAACGATGCTAACTTTATATGCGGTTATGAGGCGGGTTGCCTCGGTTATACTTTATATCATCAATTAATAGAGCATCATGTTAACTGTGTGATACTTGCGCCAACAACGATGCTTGAGCAGTGCAGCAGAAGAAGAATTAAGACTGATCGGCGTGATGCTGAAATCATTGCCAAATGTCTGGCACAGCATAATTACAGTCCTGTTCATATCCCTACAGCAACGGACGAGGAAACAAAAGAATTCCTCCGTATGAGGGATGATCATAAACTGGCACTGAAAAAGGTCAAGCAGCAGATTCTTGCATTTTGTCTTCGCCACAACTATCGCTATGATGGAAACAGTCATTGGACAGCAGCGCACATCAAATGGCTTAAGTCATTAAAGCCTGAGGCACTTTATAAGGAAATCCTCGACGAATATCTGCTGACCTATACTACCCTTAGCGATAAGCTTGAACGGTTGGATAAACGCATTGAGGAGCTTGCCTCCAAGGATGAATACAGAGAATCGGTTAAGAAACTCTGTTGTTTCATCGGTATCAAGACTCACACCGCATTATCTGTTCTGATTGAGGTTGGCGATTTTCAGCGTTTTGCTTCTGCACAGAAATTTGCTTCCTACCTGGGACTTGTACCGGGTGAGGATTCCAGCGGTGATGAACAGACAAGGCTTGGCATTACCAAAGCCGGAAATCGTCATGTGCGTATGCTCCTTACAGAAGCTTCCCAGTGCTATGCCCGTGGTCAGATAGGATTCAAATCAAAGGAACTGAAATCACGTCAAGCCGGTAATTCACCACAGGTTATTGCTTATGCAGATAAAGCCAATGAACGCTTAAGACGCCGATACTACAAAATGGTTCTTGGAAAAAGTAAGAAACACAATGTAGCTAAAACAGCGATTGCGCGTGAGCTTGCCTGTTTCATGTGGGGCATGATGACTGATCATATCACCTGATACAGGTATAACATCGTGCTGCCGATATCAAGACCAGGCCGCTGCCAGCGGTGCTTCGCAGCCTTGACATCATCATCCCGCTGTTATAGCAGGTAATCAAGCAGATGTAAGATGGCTTGCGCCACATACATCTGGCCAGTAACTAAAGTAACAACTGAAGACATCCTGAAAGGGCTTCGGCCATTTCAAGGTTCGAGCTATCTGCGATAAATCTATGTTGGCACAGAGAAATCTGTGATCCACGCAATTAGACGGTAGAGCTCACGGCGGACCATTGACCTGTCGGTAACCAATCCACGTATATCAGAGTGGCCAATGCCGGGAACTGATACTCCGAGTCTCTTTCCGGGTGCCTTCAGACAACTAAATAAAGTTTTGTGGTGATTTCTGTTAACTTGTACTTGACAAGAGGTCATTACATATCAGATTTTACTTCTAAGGAAGTCTTAAAGTATAACCATAATTAAATATAAACAATCACAATGCCTGTCTCCGATGATTTATTATCATAATATGAAAATATTTTTCCCCATGCATAATCATATTCTATTCCTGTAATACCTTCATTACTTGGAATTCCTAATTCATTTTTCAAAAAATCATTATTATGTTTTCTTAATTCTTTCAGAATATCATCATTCATTGTTTGATAATTCATTTTGTACTTCTCTTCAGCATTACTTAATTCAACTTTTGATATTATCTTATTATCACAAAAAATAGTAGTCCAGAACTTTTCTTTATTTAATTCCATTGGCTCCTTGGATATATATACTTTTCCAGTACTCCATTAGCACAATTAAAATCAAAATTAGGGTCAAATCTTTGCGCTAATCCTCCTTGACCAAATTGCGGATTATTCAAAGCGACTCCATCTGCCACATTTAGTTCTCCATGAACTTTGTAAGGAGTTAACTTACTTCTGTATTCTGCATAAGCCATTTCTTTTTCATAATATGGTTTTACTTGCAATCCTCCAAAGACCTTTTGAGCATCATTGCCTATAGTCTGCGCTACTTCTGATGTTATAGAATACCCCGTTGGGAATGGTTCGCCCATATAGATTATATCACCATCATGTAATGTTATATTCGTATAGGCATCCACACCAGTATAGGGATAACTACCTTGCCAAGCGGACGCTACTTCTGATGGATTACAACTTTCCCAACACACATTTTCTTTCCCATATGTATCCCTATAATAATTATACCAATCCATTTCTGTAACATCATCTATTGTTGTACTTCCACCCTTAAATCTACTGGCTTCTATCAACTATATTTCTGTTATATATTTACTTGGTATTACATCAGCTAACCATACCTTTTCATTTCCAAAATAAAAAAGTATTCCATCTTCCCAAGCTCTTTTTGCATCAATTTGCAAAACACATGGTTTATTATCACGTCTTAATCCAACACTCTGTGCTGTACTAATATCTTGTGACAAATGAACATATTGTCTTCCTTGAGGTAATAGACCATTAATTTTTATACTTGATAAAAATCTTCTAGCCGTACCATGATATAAAATATCTGGAGGTATCATTTTTTCTTTCTTTATGTGCATCGGAATTGAATGACCATAAAATGCTCTGATTTTTCCACCGCTTATTTCATGTCTCTTCTTCTCTGATTTATCTATCATAACTAATAAATCGTCTTCTGATGTACCTATCCATTTCATATCCTTATTCAGAGCATCCACTAATTGTTCTACTGACACCCAACCTTCTTCATCCATCTCCAACTCATATTCCCAAGGTGCATGACGAAGTGCATACGATACTTCTTTGCTTAATTCTTCATAATTAATCATCTGCTTCTTCCTCATCTATCATTTCCTGTATTGCTTCCTTAAACCATTCCCAGAAAGTATTATACTCTTTTCTCTGTTCATATCCAGCACTTGCAAAATCATGAATAATTTGGACTTTACTATTTTTTTTAATATCAAAACAAGCTATATCATCACTATCATCTCTTCTAGCAAAAGGAACAAGTTCTCTATCTGGATAACGTTCCTTTAATCCTTTAATTCTTTTTTCAACCTGTTCTTTGCTCATTAAGTACCAAAAATCAAAGTCCACCAGATTTAGTTCAACAATTTTTAAAAACTCTTTGGGATAATTAAATTCTTGATATACTTTACTTACATCATATATTTCCATGTTTGCCTCCTACTTTATTGTATCCATATCAAACGCTCCAAATGGATTACTATTTCTAAAAGATGCCTTTTGTTTTCCAACTCTTAGACTAATTGCATCGCCCCATGTAACAGGAACACCTTTCTTAGTTGTAAATCTCTCGATATATTCCTCAGGTAAAATATCATTATATCCATGCACATTAGCTTTAACATTAATACCAGCTTCTCTTGCAGATACAACACGTGTATTATCTATTGTTGTATATATTCCATCAGGCATTTCTACCACATCAATCGGGTCACCCTTCCACCCATTCTTCTTCATGCTATCTATAATCTCACTTGAACCATTTACAGACGATTGACTATATCTTATTTCTTTAGGATTAATTGTCTTACTTCCACCCTCACAAGTAATACTTCTTTCAGACTCCACCCGTCCTTTGCTAGTAGACATACCCCTATTCTTTCCA
>NZ_JBCPDQ010000019.1:0-6386 GCF_040915325.1 Coprococcus sp. RTP21281st1_F1_RTP21281_210402 | reverse complement strand
GATCGTAGATTATTTCTATCATGAGGAAATCCGTGGGACAGAGAATACCGGAAAAAGAAATCGCTAAATTCCAGTTTTGATTTGACTTAATTCATAACATTTATTAACTGTTATATCTTATCCTCGTGAAGTCCGCAACCCCTTGAAAATGCTAAATTTGTAGCGAGTGAGTTTGCCCTTACGCTTTCCCTTGTGTTATATCCTTTTCCCTCATGTTACGAATGCTCACAAGGGCAAAATTAAGGGAAAGAAAATCCAGTAACAAATTATAACATGAAATGAAAATGGCAGGAAGAACGGATTGAAATGCTTTCAAAACTTTTAGAAAATTAAGGAAAGGACAGATAAGATATGAGATTGATTTATGCAAGATATAATCCGCAATGTAATAGCATAGATGTAACCACGTTTGAAAATGTAGTGCTTAGAATTGATTGCAATAAGGCAGAGGAAGGATTGAGAACTACTCCCGGCTCCCAGTGTTCGTTGAATGCTTTGGCTATTGATAATCCATTAGAATATGCAAGATTATACTTGGATGGAGAAATGCAAGTATGGGTTGATGCAGAGGATCGTTTAGATACGTGGTGATTTTGCTAATATAATATCATGATAGAGGTCTAGTACTAAAAATTCCAGAAAAATATATAGAACGTACGGTTATTCCATAATAAGAGGCAGGAATCTTAAGTTTCTAGATGTTTGAATTTTGCCTTAAGGTAAATAGAGAGGACACATTGATTTTTCAGTGTGTCCTCTCTATTTAAAAATATTTTTAAATAGTCCTTGTAAAAAGACAAAACGTATGCTAAAATCTATTTAAAGAGATTTTTAAATAGGTAAAAGATATGAGAGAAACTAACATTTTTAAAGTGTTGGCAGATAGCCAGAGAAGAGCCATTCTTATGATGTTGAGAAATGAGCGATTAAATGCTGGAGAGATTGCTGAAAAATTACAGATCACACCGGCTGCTCTTTCTTATCATTTAAAATTATTAAAAAACGCAGATTTGATATCTGAATATAAAGAGAAAAACTTTGTTTATTATGAAATCAACACTACGGTTTTCGATGAATTAATTATATGGGTTAACCAGTTTGGAGGGAAAAAAGAATGAAAAAAGTAATGTGGATAGTAGCAATGATACCAGTTGTAGTTACAAGTGTTGTACTACAGTTTATGCCTGATATTATACCTATGCATCATGACTTGGAGGGAAACACTGACAGATGGGGAAGTAAAACAGAAAGCTTTATTTTTCCGGTAATTATTTTGTTTATTACACTGTTTTGGCACTTGCTAATCTATGTGTTTGAGAAAAAATCAAAAAATGCAAATACAGAAAAGGAACAGATGGAGGCAAAATCTTCTGCAAAGGTATTATGTGTTGTAGGAATTTCGCAAGCAATCATGTTCGGGATTATGCATTATTTTATTCTTTATTCTTCTTGGATACAGGCAAATGCAGGTGGTGAACATGCGGTTATTGACATTGCAAAAGTTTCATGTATTTTGTGTGGTATTATATTTATTGTATTAGGAAATTTTATGACAAAGGCAAAACGAAATGCAGTAGTGGGAGTTCGAACCGTTTGGAGTATGCACAATGATAATACATGGAGAAAGAGTAACCGCTTTGGTGCAATATGTATTATTATTACGGGGTTATTGACTATCATTACAACCGTATTTACAAGTGGGATGACTGGCACAATCTTTATGTTGATTTATTTATTATTAGCAACAATTGTAACTGTGGTATACTCAAAAAAGATATATGATAAGGAAATAGAAAAATAATTTGTATCTTTATGCGAGAGGGTGAAATTCCAGTCTTTACGGAGAGATAACAAACGAAGGGGAGGCAATTGCCTCCTTTCGTTTGTTATCTACTCCTTCCACGGTTTGGTGGAGAATATGGTCTTGTTAACTCTCGCTCCCTAATGTCCTGTTTCTTAGATTTAAGCCTATCGTGTAGAGACTGCGGCTTTTCTCCATATCGTTGTTTCCAATTCTTAAGGCTGTCCTGATAATCCCCATAAGCTGTCTCTGCCTTATGAAATGCCTTGTAGAAGGCTTCCACATTCGGATACCCGTATTCCTTTACGATATGAGATAAGCGGACTTTCATTCTTGCAATCCGTTCCTCCAATCCGGCTATCTCCGTTGAAAGCTCGGAACGCCTTTTTGCTTTGAAGATACCTTTGCTGTCGGACAGTTCAATTTCAAGGTCACTTCGCTGTTTCTCGAGTGCAAAAATTGCTTTATTCTGTTCCTGCAGCTTTTGATAAATCTCGCATAAGTGCTTGTAAGAAACTGCTTCCGTTGATGGCTGCGGTCTTGGCGGTATGGCAGGCTTTGGTGTATCTGTCTGCTTTCTGCTTTCTTCTGGTACAGCTTTCTGCTCTTTGAAATCTGTGTTCTCCGGTCTTGCTTCAAGCTCTTTGGAAATTACTTTATCTGCAAGCTCCAGAGTTTTGAGAAATACTTTGGAGATTAACAGTTCTAATACTGCAATGGCAGTACCGATAATGGAAGATAACAGATTCGGTCTGTTTCCGTAAAGCCATACGGATTCCACAATCTTGTCCGTTATCCGTTCCTTTTTTATCTGCATGATTTCTGACTTGGAAACACCCGTTACAATCGCTCTGTCAACAGTCTGATTCCACAAGGTGCGTTTACTGTTGTCTGCCTCAATCTCGGTGGCTTTCGGATTGTTCTTACCAATCTTTTTGGTGGCAAGATACATACCGCCACGCTCAAAAACTTCTAACCGCTGGCTTTTATCCCACACATACTGATTGATAAGATTGGTATAATCCTGCTTGACGGTATCAAGGAAATTTTCAGCCTTGAAGTGTTTATCCTTAATGGAGAAAATCTGTCTTTCGTATACCTCACCTTTGTGAATCACCTTACACCTTTTACGGATATTTCCTTCTTCATCAAGTATCTCTTTCTTGGTGCGTACATGATTTCCCTTTTCGTCATAGAACATATTGCGGGTGGCAACCTTTTCTATGGGCTGTTCCAAGAGTGTACGCTCCGAAAAAATGAGATGGATGTGATAGTTGGTTTTCCGCTTATTGTGATGCAGGGCTGCGATACAGTCCGTTCCGTAAGTCTGTCTGAAATGGTCTGTAAATATCTGCAACAGTCTGTCTGGAGGATACTCCGTAAAAGATTCCGGCAGGGCTATGATCAATTCCCTTGCCTCAATACATTTCCCCTCCGTACCGTTTTTTTTAAATTCTGCCTGATTATATTTTGCAAGGTCAGTCCAAAAATTACGGTCTGTGGTTTCATATACCGCATACAGATTTTCCTGCTTCTTTGGGCTTGAAATATAATAAATTCTTCCCCGGACATTGTGGAGCTTCGTCATCTGAATAAATGAATTTCTTGGCATGTGCTTCCTCCTTTCCGTATCTGCCAAGTACGAAGCTGCAAGAAATGAGGATGGGAAACTTTCTAATGTGAAAGTGAGTAGGCTACATAGGTAGCCTGTCTACGAACATATCCGCCTGTCGGCGAAAAGCTCCCAGCAGGGCGAAATACACAGAGTACAAATCGTAAGATTTGTGCGAGGGGTGTATTTCGCTCTCAAACGCCGAGGGCTTGTATAAAAAAGTTTCTTCCCCACTTCTTAAATTTCCGGTTGTATCTTAGAGGAAGCACATGGTATAATCTATTTGCGTGTAGGTATATCATGGCTTCGGTCAGATACATACCTTAGGGATGGTCTTAGGACTGTCCCTATTTAATTTGTCACATTTCTTGTGACAGCTCTGACATTTCCTTTGTCCCTTAAGTCCCTGCCTTCATTGGCGGTCATGAACTTTTCAAGCATATCCGTTTTGATAAGGACTTTCCGTCCTACCTTCAATACCGGAAGCTTTTTCCATTCTACCAGTTTCCGCAGGGTATTTCTGCCGATACCCGTATAGTCGGCAGCTTCCTCAATGGACAGTGCAATCTTCACTTCTGTCATTAAAACACCTCCTCTTGAATTGCATAATGCAATTTTGTAACTATGCCTACTATATAACTTTTATATCTTCTTGTCAAGCGTTACGAAATTTTAAAAGTAATTATTGACTTGCATATTGCAATGCTACTTTTACTGTGTTATACTTTAGCCATACCGAAAAAGGAGGCGTATCAGAATGAAAGATAAAGAATTACGCAAGTTAATCGGTAGCAGGGCAAAACAACGCAGACTGGAATTAGGTGTCAACCAGCCTTATATAGCAGAAAAGATGGGAGTTACCGCTTCCACCATACAGCGGTATGAGGCAGGAACGATTGACAACACCAAGAAGCTTGTTCTGGATGGTCTGTCGGAAGCACTTCATGTATCAGTGGAGTGGCTGAAGGGCGAGACGGAAGAAATGACAAGTGATGTTACGGATAAAAGGGAATTACAGATTCGTGATACCATGACTTCCATTCTCTCCAAACTGCCTTATGATATGAAGGCAGACGAAGCGGATTTTTCCAAAGATTTACTGCTGCTGATGTTGAAGGAATACGAATTATTCGTTGATTCCTTTCAATATGCCTGTAAGAATTTTAAAGGGAATACGGAAGATGCCACAATTGCAAAAGTAATGGGGTTTGAATCCAATCAGGAATATAATGAGATTATGTTCCTTAGGGAAATCACCCATACGGTAAACGCACTGAACGACATGGGCGACATTGTAAGGCTCTATTCCAAGAATCCCGAAACGGCAGCCGTAAGGCTTGCAAATCTTCTTTCAGAGAAAGACTCCGAACCGGTATAGATTAGACAACCGGAGTTATGATATACTTACACGCAGAAAGCATTTCATCAGTTCCGATTGTCGATATCGAAAGGAGTAACGATTATGGCAAAAGGTTCTGTAAGAAAGAAAGGCAAGAAATGGTACTACCGCTTCTATGTGGAAGATGCAAGCGGTAATCTGGTGCAGAAGGAATTTGCAGGTACGGAAAACAAAAGCGAGACGGAAAAGCTGTTGAGGCAGGCAATGGAGGATTATGAAGCCAAGCGGTTTGTTGCAAAGGCTGAAAACATCACACTCGGAGAGTTGCTTGACCTGTGGGCTGAGGAAGAATTAAAGACAGGCACATTGAGTAATGGAACGGTTGGCAATTATCTTCAGACAATTGGGAGAATCAAACAACACCCTATCAGCAAAAGGAAACTGAAAACGGTGACTTCGGTACACCTGCAGGAGTTTATGGATTTGCTCTCATTTGGAGGCACTGTGGGAGATTTTATATCAAAAGGATATTCCATTGATTATGTAAGGTCATTTTCAGCAGTATTGCAACAGTCATTCCGGTTTGCGGTATTTCCGAAACAGTTTATTACCTTCAATCCAATGCAGTATGTGGTGATGAGGCATAAAAAGGAAGAAACGGATTTGTTTGCGGATGAAACAGCCACAGACAGAGACAAGGTTAAACCGCTTTCCTTTGAAATGTACCGGAAACTGATTGAACAGATTGGAAAACGAAGTGGGGATGCGATTCTTCCGGTTCAGATAGCATACTTTACAGGTCTCAGACTTGGAGAGGTAGCAGGTCTGACATGGCAGGATATCAACCTTGAAGAACAGTATCTCACTGTACGCAGGAGCATCCGCTACAATGGTGCTACCCATAAGCACGAAATCGGTCCGACAAAGTGGAAAAAGATCAGGGTTGTTGACTTTGGCGATACCCTCGCAGATATTTTGAGGAATGCAAAAAAGGAACAGCACAAAAACCGTTTTCAGTATGGGGAACTCTACCAGCGGAATTTTTACAGAGAAGTAATGGAAAAGAATCGGGTGCATTACGAGTATTATCATTTGGGAATGACAGAGAATGTGCCGGAAGATTACACCGAAATCTTCTTTGTATGCTTAAGGGAGGATGGTTGTCTGGAACTTCCGGCAACCATAGAAACAGCCTGCCGGACAGCAGGAAGAAAAGTACCGGAGCTTGAAGGTTTCCATTTCCACACACTGAGGCATACCTACACGACAAACCTCTTATCCAACGGGGCTCAGCCTAAGGATGTGCAGGAACTGTTAGGACACTCAGACGTGAGTACCACCATGAATGTCTATGCCCATGCTACAAGGGAAGCAAAGCGGACTTCCGCAAGACTTCTTGATAAAGTGGCAGGCAACGATTAAACAACTGAATAATGAATTTTCCCTTGTAATTATCCCATAAGGGCAAAAACAAGGGAAAAGGATACATATATAGAATTTTCAATGGCGGGAAGCCTTGAAAATAGGGGAAAGTTAAGAGAGTTAATAGATAAATTCCAGTTTGGAGAATTGAAAAAAATGGGATTTACCTATTAAGACATATAAACTGTTGACAATAAAGCTCCTATATAGTA
>NZ_JBCPDQ010000018.1:0-11041 GCF_040915325.1 Coprococcus sp. RTP21281st1_F1_RTP21281_210402 | reverse complement strand
ATCTCTGATCCGACGTTCTTGAAATTCTTTTTTTGGAATTTCAGGGTTGTCATGTTGTTAATTTTTCAAGGTTCTTTGTGTTCTCGCCTCTCAGCGATAACTTCTATATGCTATCACATCTGAAGTTCTTTGTCAACAACTTTTTTATCTTTTTTCAAGACCTTTTCGGTTGCTGATGTCTGACCACTTCGGCGACAACTTCTAAATATTACCACACCGAAGTGTGTATGTCAACAACTTTTTTCAGGTAATTTATAATCATGTCTCAGTGACATATCATGTTGTATACCTATAAAAGCTGTCGTCTGCTGCCTGCTCATGCGACAGCTTTTATAAGATACCACCACTGCAATCTTATGTCAATGACTTTTTTTATTTATCTGACAATTGTGTGCAATTATTCTAAACAGCCTCCCCTACATATGACAATCTACCTATTCTTCCTCTGGATATGTAAATCGCCATGATCTTCTGAACTCTGTCATCATATCCATGACATCCTTTGTATATTCCAGATACATATCTCCATCACCGGATATCGCACTCTCCATGTCCTGAAGCTCATACGCAAGGGCATCCGCATTTTCTCCGGCTGCAACAATCTCAGTTTTGCCTGTATCTGTGTATGTGACCTTCGCCTCCCACGCTCTTGGATACTCCATCACCTCTATATATCCATTTTCACATGATACCATTCCACGTTTCGGCTGCTTCGAGTGAAGGGACAACATAACGGTTGCCATCTGTCCTTCCTTATTCATAAGCAAAAGTCCTGCCTGCTCATCCACTCCAGTAGGCGCAGGCTTAACCTGTGAAAGAAGCTTGTCTGGCTTTGAGTCCATGAACCACCTTATAAATGACAGGGCATACACACCTATATCCAGCATTGCCCCTCCCGCAAGGTTTCTGTTGAAGAATCGATTGTTCATATCGTAGTCTTTGAAGCTTCCAAAATTCATGGTTATGAGATTGACTTTGCCAAGTGCACCCGAGTCCAGTAGCTCCTTAAGTTTTCTGTAAATAGGCATATGATAAATAGTCATCGCTTCGCCTATGATCACATTGTGCTGCTCTGCCAGTTCCAGCATATCTCCAAGTTCACCGCTGTTCAATGTTATAGATTTTTCCACAAGTATATGTTTTCCATTCTCTATCGCTCTTCTCATAAACTGTATGTGTGTATTGTGTGGAGTCGTTATATATATCACGTCCACTTCCGGATCCGTGAACATCTCATTGTAGTCTGAATAAACCTTACCTATGCCATACTTCTCAGCAAATGCCACCGCTTTGTCATACGTCCTGTTACCAACCGCATAAATGTTCCTGCCATTCTTTTTGAGTGCCACTGCCATCTCATTTGCGATAACTCCTGTTCCGAGAACTGCCCATTTGATATCCTTCATATCTGTTTCCTCCATATATAATTATGTATTTGGATTGTATATACACTTTTATTCGACAGTATTCCTCTCAGAGAACCTTCCATATCATCCACAGATATATGTCCAGATATCTCTCCGTCATCCTTGGCATCCACGAGTTCTCTCGCCAGCGATATCTTGAGATGGTGAAATCCCTTCAGCTCTATTCGTTTGCAGAATCTCGACACCGAGGCCTCGCTGACACCGCACTCCTTTGCCAGCTCCCCGACTGTCATATCCACAACCTTCTTGGGATTCCTAACGATATAATCGCCTATTTTCTTTTCTGTATCAAAGAATGAATCCATAGATGCGCATATCTGATTTATAACTGATCCCTCTATATTTTCCTATCTCCTTTCTTCTTTCGAAAACAATCCATCATATAGTGTCTTCTATACATTGTCACTAATAATTTTCTTAGTTAAATTTGTTTTCATATTTGTTGCAGACATTAAATCTATTTTCATGTCATTTACAACTCTACCATTCTTCTCCCATCCAGTCAAACAAATGTATTTTCACTTGAAACTCATTTATCAAATAAAAACAGAGTATCTGGAACCCCTATCACGATACTCTGTTTTGTATGACTTTCTTCTATATAAATATCTATTCGTTTTATTCACCATGTGCAATATTTCTTGCTACGTATACACCGCTTGCAGATGCGTGTGAAAGGGAGTGTGTTATTCCGCTGCCATCTCCTATGATATACAGCCCCTTGTATCTTGTCTCAAGCTTATCATCTACTTCAACCTCCATGTTGTAGAATTTGACCTCAACTCCATACAACAGTGTATCTTCATTTGCCGTTCCTGGGGCTATCTTATCAAGAGCGTAGATCATCTCGATTATTCCATCCAGAATTCTCTTTGGAAGGACAAGGCTCAGATCTCCCGGTGTGGCATTGAGCGTAGGTGTGATGAACGCTTCCTCTATCCTGCTCTGGGTGGAGCGCTGTCCCCTTATGAGGTCGCCAAATCTCTGCACTATTACGCCGCCGCCCAGCATGTTGCTGAGTCTCGCTATGCTCTCGCCGTATCCGTTGGAGTCCTTGAACGGCTCTGAGAAATGCTTTGCCACAAGGAGTGCAAAGTTTGTATTATCCGTCTGTTTTGCAGGATCCTCATAACTGTGGCCATTTACCGTTATGATTCCATTTGTATTCTCAGTAACCACGGCGCCCCTTGGGTTCATGCAGAAGGTTCGCACCTTGTCTCCATACTTCTCCGTTCTGTATACTATCTTGCTCTCATAGAGCTCATCGGTCAAATGCGCAAATATGGCTGCAGGAAGCTCCACTCTGACTCCTATATCCACTCTGTTGGATTTTGTAGGTACATTTAGATCTTTGCAGACAGCCTCCATCCATTTGCTGCCGCTTCTTCCAACGGATATGATACATTTGTTACAAGCAAATGTACCCTTCTTGCAGCATACACTATATGTTCCATCGTCCAGCTTTTCCACAGTCTGTATAGGTGTGTCAAAATAGAACTCTACCTTGTCCTGAAGATATGCATACAGATTCTCTAGAACTATATAGTTGATGTCCGTGCCAAGATGTCTAACCGAGGCATCCAGCAAATGAAGTCTGTTCTGCAGACACACTGTCTTGAATCTTGTGCCGGCAGTGGAATAAAGCTTCGTACCCTCTCCGCCATACTCCATATTGATATCATCCACATACTTCATGAGGTCTATAGCCTCGTTCTTGCCGATGTACTCATACAGACTTCCGCCAAAGTCATTTGTGATATTGTACTTTCCATCGGAAAATGCACCTGCACCACCAAATCCGCTCATGACCGAACAGCTATCACATCCCACGCAGCTCTTGATCTTTGTGCCGTCTATCGGACATTTTCTTCTCTTAAGCTCATGTCCAGCCTCAAACACTGCAACCTTGAGATCCGGAGCCTGCTTTGTCAGCTCATATGCAGAAAATATTCCTCCTGGTCCCGCTCCAATAATTATCACATCATACCTCATACGCGCACCCTCCAAAATCATTTTATATTTTTTGTTAATCCCTATCCATGCTCTGTATCCACACACATATTTTTACACAAAAATATAGTTGACCACGGCAATCCATGTCGTAGTCAACTATTATCGGTAGCTGGTAGATACGCCCAACCATATTATGGGCTTATACATATATAATTGTAATTTTTTCGTCATAAAAAATGATTGCGCTAATCACATTTACTATATCTCACGCAAAATATCTGTGCTCATGTGGATGCCACATACTGATCATCCACATTGCATCCTTAAAAATTATAGCATATTACATTTAGTTTGCGCAAGCGCCCCGTCGCAATGCTCATTATATCATAACGATGCTATGATTGCCGCGATGAATGTTCCAAGCAGGAATAATATGCTTATTACCAAAAGCACTTTCATAAGCGTTCTTTTCCGCTTCCTCATGTTTTCTAAAGCTCCGGTTGAATAGAACACCGCAACCAGCAACGCACCTATAGAAACTCCCATAAGCGTCCCCATCAAATAATCATACACTGGAAGATTATTATCTCCGCCAAGCACCAACATCACCAGTCCTGCAATGAGCGAAACCAATCCCACTATGCTGAATATACGCAACCTCATCAACAATGTATTCTTCTCAGTTTCTGCATAATCCGCTACAAGCTGCAATCTCTCTTTCTCTTCCTTATTCATGTCCTCACCCTTCCTTTCTCCATCAATGATATCCCTGATATCAACATCATAGAAATCTGCCAGCTCCACCAAAATACTGAGATCCGGCATGTTGCTGCCTGTTTCCTACCTTGATACGCTGCGATTGGTTACTCCAAACCGCTCTGCAAGTTGTTCCTGCGTAAGCTGTTTTTCCTTTCTCAGTTCTCTTAGAAATGAACCTACCTTTTTCTGATCCATATCTGTTGCCTCCTTTCTATTGAACATCAGCCCATTTTAAGTTGCCTTCGGCAAGGGCTGATGCTACATGTCAAGCTTTTGCTAAAAACTTGACACATTCATTGACAGAATAGTGTTTTTCGGGTGTTTTTTACAGGACACACTGCGGGAATTGGCTGTTTTATGTTTATATAAGGGCATAGCATATGTTCGGGCATAAAAAAGACCTCCGAGGGCGAACCCTCGAAGGTCTGAAAATCCTTTATTTATATGGTTTATCAGCGATTACTCGATGATAGTTGCAACTCTTCCTGAACCTACAGTTCTACCACCCTCACGATATCAGAATGGGGTGTTTTGGAGGCTAAATGGTTATTTTCCGTTCATTTTGCGTCAGCAAATGCAGATTTTCCGCTGTGTCCGTGTGGTTTTTGGAGATTTTATTATCATGGTGTTATCACTGAGTATCTTTACAAAGCAATCGATGTTTCAAATGTAGTCGGATAATACTTATAAATTTTTCTATATGCATTAACTTCTTCTTCCTCAAAAAAATCTGCACCTTCTATTGGATATACTGCATTCGGCATATTCTGATTTAATATAGCTAATTCTTTGTATGTAAAATTAGGCACTGAAATATCATACGGAATATTACTACTATTATAAAATTCAAAATCTTCAAAACCACATTTTGTAAATTTATCAATATCCCCCTTTTTATAAACAATCCATCCTAATGTAAGCATTGTTGCCTTAGAATCATTGTATTTAAAATACACTAATTGTTGGGAAATTAGTTTTTCATCGTCACTTCTTATAGTACTATTTCTCTCCAAAATTTTATTTTTTACAATCATGTCAAACATTTTATTTGTCGTTTGATAAATCTTTTCTTTAGCCATGTCTTTTGGCGAAAGCAACTTAACTAATATTTCATTATCAATTCTAGAACAATACATGTCCAACTTTTCTTTTGGCAATGCCTTTTTAAATTTATCTCCTAAATCAGAATTAAAACTTACAAATATCACGCTCCCTGATTCTACTTTGCTGATGCAAGATTCTACGTCTTGAATTTGATTACTATTTATTCCTCCATCGTAATCCAACCAAATAATATTTTTCTCTTGCTTCCATGGTATATTTGAACTATTGAGAATGTCGCTTGCATTTCCAAACAACATTTTTATGCAATTGAATGGCTTATTAAATTCAAATCTTTTCCTATTCTTTTCCGCAGAATTTATTTCCATACTATACATATTATCAATTCCAAATTCTTTGTGTAGTAAAGAAAAATCCACAAAATACTTTGCACCCATGCCAATATATCTATAATTTTTAATATAATCAAATACGGTTAGTCTTGAAATCATATCACACATCATTTTTCGTTCAATACTTTTGCAAGGTCTTATATTATAATTGACGCTAGCACTGCTCCCCGCCATTAAATCCCCTCCATTTCGCAATAGTACTCAAACAGTTTTTCTCCAACTGCCTTATTAGTTCGTTCTCCCATATTTTCCTTTACTCTTTCAACTTCATTTAATGGTTTGGAAAAGGATATTCTTACCATTGGAATTTCAGGTTCTACTTCTGTAATATTAAAATCTTTATTTTCTGATATATTAGCTATCGTCGAGTGATTTAATTCTGTTTTCCCCGCTTTTTTCACAAAATCCAATTCATCCAAATTTGATACATCATGCTTGCGTTTCGCTTCGTCTATGACTTTAATAACTTGCTTCATTGCCTCACTCATACTTTGTCTTGCTATAACATATAATCTGTTGGACGTATCAATTCCTGTTTTAGTCGTATTCCACGGTAATTCCAGTAAATTTTGTGATTCAAAATAAACATATCCTCTAAATTCAGCTAAGCTATAATGAAAAGCTCTATTTTCAATACCCCAACCTGTCAATTCAGTTTTGTCAGCATACACAACCAATCGTCCATTACAGTATATATACCAACCTGCTTTATTAGGCTCTCCTTTATTCGTAATTCCTGCAATAATAGTTATCTTACCGCTGTCATCAATAATTTGTTTTTCATATGGTTGAATATCTTTTGATTTTAATAGTTTTTCTTTTCCATAATCAACAGCAATATTATTTACTTCAATATCTAACCCGTTTTCAGCTTCAACCGTCCTATATTTTTGAATATAGTCAATTAACGAATTAATAAACAACTCACTTTCAAATTTGCTTACAATATCTGCATTAAGCTTTTCAACCACTATTTTAGTCCCTGTTTCATCATTGTTCATTCCAGTTTCTACTTTATCAAATTCAAATTCCCATTCTGGTTTATTAATCCAATCGTCAACATCCACCTTTAAATCAAAATATTCTGTTGATGTTTTTGAAATAACTTCAAATTTTTTCCCTAACTTGAAAAGCGCGCGTTTCATTCCAATTCCGAAAATTCCAGTAAAATATCCTGATGAATCACTCTCCCGATCCGATGACCTACCAAATTGAAAAGCATATTTTTGTGCAGTTTCAATATCTATTCCACCACAATTATCCTCAATGATAAATCTATCTTGAGACATATTTATTTTGATAAATAATCCTTTGTACTCTTTATTTTTTCTTATTTTCTTTGCCCCATCAATTGAATTGTCTATCAATTCTACTATAGCCGGTCTCACATCAATATCTCGAGTCAACATATAAATAAAAAAACCTTTTGTTGGACTCGCATTAACTTTTTTACTCTGCACTTCCATATGATTTTCCCCTTATCTACCTGACAACTTTTTTTGCTCACTCACAAATTTTCTATATTTTCTTGTATATTCATATGAATCTTTAAATACGAAATTAACTGCCTTAAATAATTGTGGTTCGTAATGTTGCATTGCTGCTAATTCGTCTTCAAAATTTCTTCCATAGGGACATCCTGCACATCCTGTCCTTTTCAATCCATATTCTCTATAACATCTACTATGTTCAACATCATAATGTTCTTCATATATTTTTTTTGTTTCAGTTAAATACCAAAATATCGGTCTATATTCATCACACTTATCTTCACTTGATGAAAAACAAGTTTTATATGCAGTTCTTCGGGCTCCTCCCTCTGCCTTTCGTACCCCATACATATTTAAATCAAATTCTCCATTTGTCTTAAATTTACTAGCAACCATTTTTTTCGCATAATGACAGCATTTATTTGATATTTTAAAGGTTGGAGGATTTTTAACCATAAACTCTTTTAAATATTGGTTATATGCGATATTAAAACTGCTCTCTTTTCCTTCATTACTTTTCTGAAAATCGTTACACCACCATCTTAATGCAGCTTTACACTTTGGATATTCTTTATATAATTCAACAAATGGTTTATCTTCCCATCGAAAATTATGATTTTGTAATCTTTCTATCCATTCACTTACTTGTTTTGACAAAAAAGGTTGCCCATATGTTTTACAACAAAATGGAATTGATTTTGTTGCTTTTATTTGCTCAATATGTATATCATACTTCCGTTCCAAATATTGCAAATGTTCTTTTGTTGCTCTAAACTCAAGTCCTGTGTCAAAAAAAGCATATGTTATTTTATCCGATTCATCAAATTTTTCGCATAAATCTATTAAAATATCGCTGTCGCTTCCTCCGCTAATAGAACAAAGTATTTTCTCATATTTCTTTAATTTAGCATGTGTGATTACTATGGAATCCGTTATCAACTGACTGCCTTCTGGTGCATTTTGCAATACTTCAAATAATTCCACTATATATTCCCCTTCAATCTTTAAGATTATCTCATCTTTAATAAATATTATACAATACCATTAACAAAACACCAACTATATTATCTCTCTATAATAAATTGTTATTCACAATCAAAAATTTTATCCAATGTCTTCTCCATATCTGCCACCAGATTAACCACCAACGCATTTCCCATCATAAATCTGCGTTTTCTCAGTGGCATTCCACTGTTTCGCCTTTAACCAGACAATATTTCGTATGATTCGTAGGAAATTCCTGGATTCGTTCTGCTTCTGTTGCAGTAAGTAATCTCTCTCTTCCAGTCATCTTATCTTTCACAATATGAGTTGTTCTGCTGAACCCACCTTCAGATGTAAGCATTGTACGTGCCGGTTTATCTTCCTGATCAATCATGGAAATAGCACCTTCTGAGAAGACACATTCATGGCCTGTTGAACTTATACGTAACAATTTTTTTGCACCTTTCAGGTACTGCCAGGTCTGTCTATCCTCCTTTGGAAGACGCTGTTCAGTTTCATCACTATGTGTAACCACAGAATCCGTATAATATAATTTTTCTTCTGGAATAAAATACTGTTCTTCTATTGCTCCAGTTTCCATAACATCACCAAGAGTTATCTGCTTTCCATGATAATCCGGAACAGTATTCATTGTATATATTATTCCGTCTTTCATTATTCCAGAATTTTCAAATGCCCATTGAAATGTTTCGGACACTTCACCTACTTCTACCAGCAGTTCCTTAATCTTCATCTTAGCAGATTCTGCTTTATTTACCTGAAATGTTTCTGCAAAAAAGCCTTCTTTTAAGATTACATTTTCCATGCTATCTTACTCATGTTTTTATGACTTTTTTCCGTAACTTCGCATGAAAACGTGGTTCTTTCGTCGGCATAATCTTTCACCTTCAATACCCTATAATCCATTTTATTGTATCAAACTAACGACTACTATTCAATTCTTTGTCTAAAGAAAAAAGACACGTTTTTCAATCAACGTGCCCTTCCTTACATCATATTCGTTTTTCTTTTACCTGTTTTCATTATGCATAAATCATTCCCAGTAATAGTGTTTCTTCATACACCTACAATTCCATTCCTCTGTGTTTTGTTTTATTTTTCTTTGATTGTTCATTATGTCCCTGGCTTCTTTCTTTTGCCCATTGTATCCTATCGCTGATTCTTTCTGGCATTTGCTCTTTCTGCTTTTTGGCTTCAAGCTCTGCTTGCGTTCGAATATCCTCTTGTACCAATCTTCCTACCATATCATTTCCCAGCATACGTACAAGTCGGTTATATCTGTCTGCAATTCCTTCTAGAACAGATTTCTCTTGTATTAAGCATTGATAATCCATCTGAACTTCCGCCAGATCCTTTTTTGTGTTCTCGTGCTCTTTCTTTTTCTGCTGAAACTTACTTTTCCAGCTATCTCTTTCTCTTGTGAGTTCTTTCACCTGTGCAGCCATCGCACAGATTTTATTTTTCATTTCTATAAACAATGGTTTGATTTTCTTTTCCCGGTAAGTTCCCGCACGTTCTAATGCTGTAGCTTCCGGTAGAAATGTTTTAATCATTCCATATTCTTTTATTTCCTTACTGACATTATCCATCACCGATTGCAGAAATTCTCTTCGATCTTCTAATTTTTTTAATTCCATTTCCGCTTTCTCTGTACGTTTTTCTGCAGCGTCTTTCTCTTTCTTAAACTGAAGCTTTTCTTCTTCCAACTTCTCAATATCAGCTTTTACTTCTGAAATCTTGAAAGCTAAACTTTCGTTTTCCGCTGTCAGATATTCTTTTTCTTGCTCTAGAGCCTGCACTTCCTTTTTACGTTCTTTCTTTTTAAAATTATAAACATCCAGATGTTCTTCATGTGTGTCTTTCTGTTCCCATTCAGTTCCATGCTTTTTAGCGACTTCTGCCAAAACTTCTTTCTCATGATTAATCCACTGGTTAAGTTCTGTGTCACGCTTACTTCCGCCCGGAAATCCAAGACTTTTTAATGCCTGCTTTAAAGAAACTTTCGTGTCCATGCCTTTTCCAGTCCACCCACTCACATATGGAACAAAATCGACATGCAAATGTGGAATAGACTCATCCAGATGTAAATAGCAATTAAATAACCGAAGTGTAGGATTTCTTTTTTCAAAGTCTTTTATAAAATCATCCAATACCTTTACAGCTAACTCTCATTTTTCCGTCCCTACTGCCATATCTCCACAATTCCCAACCCGAAAAATCACTTCATGAAAAAGCTTCTCCTGTTTTCCAAGCCGTATCTTTTCATAATAATTGGTAATCTTTCGATCATTTCGTTTTCCAACATTGTATCTCTCCACAGCCTCATCAAATAACTCTTTGTAAACTTCTTTCAGATTTTCATCTCGGTAACAGATATTATATTGGGTTCTTTCCGGATTCACATTTTCCGTTTTAAATGCCCTTCTATTGTGAGCCAGTTAACCCGGCCCAACCATACCACACATTGTTCATTTCATCATCATACGCTTCTCCTTTCTTTCTAAAATTAGCGCCCGACAGGGCACATAAATTTGTATTTCTGCCAATTATGGCACAAAATATATTTATCGCCGGATACGGCGATTTTGTTACTTTTGTCAAAAGTAACGCAAAAGCACTTTCGACAGCCGTACCGTCCATCAAAAGTCCCCTTGCGACCTGCGGTGCTATTCCTCCCGTTGGTCGGCTTGTATTTCCACCCGATATCATCTTGTAAACGAAAGCTGTAAACAGAGGTAAAAACATTTTAAAAATTAACTTTTTAAGTTTTTCCCAAAAGTTCCGTTTGCATCGTTTACAATAATCTTTACTTAAATGGTATTTCCAATTGCTCCGGCACTTCCATAAATCCATCCTTGTCTTTTTTCTCAGTACCTTCTAAGTTAGCAACCACCACTTCAAGTGGTGGTTTATTATCAGCCCTCCAAAGGGCTATTGTTACTGCTCGCCCCAA
>NZ_JBCPDQ010000017.1:0-27539 GCF_040915325.1 Coprococcus sp. RTP21281st1_F1_RTP21281_210402 | reverse complement strand
ATCTCAAAATCTGATGCTTTATAGATGTTTCTGACACCGTCTCACGCGACAGCTTTTATAAGATACCACCATCATTTTACAATGTCAAGCATATTTTTTCTTTTTTCTATTTTTGTGTTTTTCCTATTATGTATTTTCTTATTCTCTTCTTATTCTCTTCTTATTCTCTTCTTATTTCTTTCTTTTATATTCCTCGTTATAATCAGATTTTAAGATACTATACCTGTTAGTTTCTCCGTTTCCTTTATACTCAGCTTATATTGTATCTATACTCTTTGCTTATACCAACTCAAGTCTTTCAATTATAAAACCTTCATTCTCCATGTGATATACGGTTCCGCAATATGGGCAGTTTCTCTGACGGACAGAATCAAAGCTTCCACCGCAATTACGACAACGAACAGATGTAATGGAGAATCCAGGTGGTTCCATGTAAGCAGTATTTCTCCGAAGTGTAACGTCTATGCAGTCTCCGCGCCTGTTGATGCCACCATTTTTCTCGCTGTAATTTATCCACCATGTCCTGAGTGCCATGCACAGATGACTTCCCTCCATATGTATATCCTGCACTGTCATAGCCTGCATATATGTCATTTCTATAATATCCTGAAAGTATGGATTTAATGTTCCACCACAATATGAGGCCAGATTCTCCGGGTGGTCTGACATAATTGTCATACGGATAAGAGATATGATCTGTCCCTCAAACTTCTCAAACGAAAAATACGGATCATATGGTGCAAATGCACTTTTGACCTTTCCTTTTGTTGTCACATAGGACCAGAACGGTATCCTCTTTCGTCCATCCCTGTTGAACTGTTTTGTCATAAATATAATAATAGAAATTATATATCCAAATATTCCGCCCATAATAAGTGCTACAAAAAATGACATAAACAAAGCCTGCGGTATTGGAGTTTCCCGGTCGAGAAAAGAAGGTATAAAACATGCAAGGAAGAAAACCAGCATTGTTATCCCTGTGGTCTTTCCCATCTTCTTCTGATTCTTTGTAGAAGCATTCTCTCGTATAAAAAATATATTTGTTACACGGGGAAACAGATCACTGATACGAAAAACCGTACGACAATAAGGGCAGCCTTCCGTGAGAGCTGCCACAGGGCTAACTGCACCGCAGTTTGGACAAGTCATGGACATACGTGTAAGTTCCTGCTCATTTGGAGTATGGACAACTGTCTCGTACATCGTATCTTCGGTTACACGCTCATATATTATGCCGGTTGAATTCTGGAATTGCAGATGCCTGTCAACCCCCTCATACATGAGATCAACTGTGTACCAGGATGTCTTTCGAGGCACTCTTGTAGTTCCCATCGTTTCTCTCTTCACAGGTGATGTATGCTGTATCATACGAATGCCCTTCCGTGCCATTCTATCCTTCTGAAGGCGAAGAATATATGATGTGTCTCCATCACAACTGCGTGGACGCATGTCAGAATCATACCAATGATTTAATTCTATGGCGAAATCATCAAAAATACTTCTGTGTTTCTCCCATGTTGGAGTATATTTCTTAAATGCTGTCACCTGTTTTCCATAACAGATCAAAGAAATTATAGCGGCTATGATCAAAGCCGCTCCAATACACAGAAAAACAAGAGCCGGCGTCTTATCTATATCCTCAACTGTATAGACTGAGGCTCCGAGAAGTCCCAATGCCAACAACACTATCCCCCTCACGAGCAATTTTGTATCTGGCGCTGGCACCTCCAATTTACGTTTTTTATTTGAAAGATTTGATATATCTGAAAATATTGACATTTTCTTTTCCCCATAAATCCCATTAAACTTTTATTGTTATTGTATCTTTGAAACTATGCCATTTTCCGTAAGTGTCTGCAGACATTCCGACGCACTGTCATCGTGCATCATCTGCCACACCTGTTCCATTCCTGGTGCAAGCGGTTTTAGCAGGAACTCTTCTCCCGATATCCAGTACACTTTGCCCTCTTCTGAAGATATAAGTTTCCCCTGATACTCATCCGTCTTGTACAGAAATCCGACATTTCTCACAGCTCCGGTCATCCAGTGATATATTCCGGTGAGCTTTGGATTGCTTATGGTCAGCCCGGTCTCCTCATATATCTCTCGTATCACCGATTCTGTGAATGTCTCTCCGGGTTCCACATGTCCACCAGGGAATGTCGTTCCGGAATAGCTTTTCCCTACTTTATCGAGTGCAAGTACACGCCCAGCGTGATCATATACCATGCACATATTCATAAATATTACCTTCTCTATTTCCGCCATTTTCTCCATCCTGTTGTTTCTATACATTCTGTATGTATTCTCCGGTCTATGGATTTATATCGCACTCTATATACTATATATCATAATGTGCGAGTACGATAACACGTTACTA
This sequence comes from Coprococcus sp. RTP21281st1_F1_RTP21281_210402, assembly GCF_040915325.1. Classification (NCBI taxonomy): domain Bacteria; kingdom Bacillati; phylum Bacillota; class Clostridia; order Lachnospirales; family Lachnospiraceae; genus Coprococcus; species Coprococcus sp. RTP21281st1_F1_RTP21281_210402. Next base: position 25,159 of record NZ_JBCPDQ010000017.1, on the reverse strand, counting down.
TCACAACGAGCTTAATTATCTTATGCTCTTTTTCAGAATGTCATATTTGTTATCTACATCATTTTGTATATTCTCCGAGCGCAGCCTTCAGATACTCATACCTCAGTCTTTTCTCTTCCTTTGCAAAATGTACCTCCCGCTGCTGCTCTGGATTATCCTCGTAATTCAAGACTTCATCGCCGAACTGCTCGCTTGTGAGATCAAAAGCGCAGTCACCTATCACATTGTAACAATGATAGTTTCCACCCGGTCTCTTTATACCGTACACCTTTCCGCCAAATATATCCTGTGCCAGAAAAGCAGTGATGGAACACTGCCCCAGCGTCATGTTATCCTTTGTCCATCTGTCCCTCATCCTCGGCGCACAGGTGTCTGCACACCAGATATGACTCAGCGCATCGTATAGATCTGTTGGGGTATTTATCCCCGGATATTCATCTGTGATGGCTGGTACATCTGCATGCTCCCAGCCCCAGAAATTGTATGTCTTTTTTCCGTTGTCCATCCATCTCACCTTCGATACTACATTATTCCACAGTATTTTCTAGCACTCCAATATTTTCTATCTTACATCTTACCACACCGCCGCCCTTAAGGTACAGTGGTTATCATATATCCGTCAAGGCTCTTGTCGAAACAAAAAGCCACCTGAATATAAATATCCATTCGTATTCAACCGCGAATCATATTTATACCAAGATGGCCTATATATATTCATATGATATTGTCACTTGCGTTATTTTCTACAGCTCTACTGCAGCTTTCCGTACTCCTCATCCGTCACAGGCTCGCACCATTCATTTGATGTCTCCTCACCTGGAACCTCGATTGCAAGATGGCTGAACCAGCTGTCAGGAGCTGCGCCGTGCCAATGTTTTACCTCAGCAGGAATGTTGATGCAGTCGCCTGGATTCATCTCAACTGCAGGCTTGCCCTCCTCCTGATAGTATCCGCGTCCACCGACACATACAAGGATCTGTCCGCCACCGCTCTTTGCGTGATGGATGTGCCAGTTGTTACGGCAGCCCGGCTCAAATGTCACGTTGAACACTCCGACCTGGCTTGTCGATACTGGAAAGAGATAGCTGTGTCCTATGAAATACTGGGCAAATGCATCATTTGGCTGTCCGATAGGGAATACCATGCTCTTTGCATGTGCTCTCATGGCCTCATCCTCATATGGAAGATCGCCCTCATTTACATTCCACACTTCCTTTGCAAGATTGAATACTGCCCAAGCCTTTGGCCAGCCGGCGTAGAAGCCAACATGTGTGATGATCGCTGCGATCTCCTTCTGTGATACACCGTGATCCTTCGCATTCTGAAGATGGAACTTCAGCGATGAGTCAGTGATTCCCTGTGCCATAAGTGCCACAACAGTTATGATACTTCTGGTCTTTACATCGATGTCATTGTTGTTCCAGTTCTCTCCAAAGAGAACATCGTCATTAAAATGTGCAAACTCAGGAGCGAACTCTCCGAGTGCATTTCTTCCCGCTGTCTGTACTATCTTTGCCATTGTTTTTCTCCTTCCAAATGTAACTCTGTTTCATATATTCGTCGGATGCATGAAGGTTATTATCATCTCTCGTGAATTTGTCACACATCTATTCTTTACGCGAGGGTTTTGTCAACCCACTTTTCGATTTCCTGTCTGTTTGCCCTGTTCAGTAGTCCACCTTCTACAAACTCAGCTCCCGGTGCTGACGGCTGGAGTTCCTTGATCGTGTTGCCCAATCCACTTCCGCCCGATGTTGCAAACAGTGTGATCTTCTTGCCTGTGAAGTCGTATTTCTCAAGGAATGTATTGATGATTGTTGGAGCCACATACCACCAGATAGGGAATCCAAGTACTATCTCATCATAATTCTCAATGTGTGCATTTGAATCATCAAGCTCCGGTCTAAGCTTCTTGTCGCTCATCTCGACGCTGCTCCTGGATTTCTTGTTCATCCAGTCAAGGTCAGCCTTGGTGTACAACTCCTTTGGTTTGATCTCGTACAGGTCTGCGCCTGCTGCCTCCGATATCATCTCTGCAACCTTTTTCGTGGTTCCACTTGCGCTGAAATATGCTATAAGCTTTTTTGACATTATGTAAACCTCCTTCAACTAAACGTCATCCCATTCTAATCACCTTTGACGTGGAATGATGCTGCATGTCAAGTCTTCGTCAAAAACCTGACACATTCCAATATCCGCCCACACATCCTATAAATGTATGAGCATAAAAATAAGCAAGTACTTTTCAATACATACTTATTTTAGTCCTGATATATCTATATGTCTAATACCTATATCGAATTATCTGTTATGCCTAAAAGGCATATTGTTACATTGGTCGCTTAATGATAGAAATTTTCAATTAACTCATTTAATCTTCTGGCCGCTTGATTTTGCAAATCCCATGTGATATAAAGTAAACACTGTTTACCAAATAGTAAATGGAGGTGACTATCATTCGGGAAAGTACAAAGGAAACAAGGGCGGCAATACTGAAAAGTGCCATGGAAGTCTTTCTTGAGGTTGGATATCAGGAGGCGTCCATGCGTAAAATCGCCGCAAGGGCCGGTATAACCGCAGGCGCAATATACAAGCATTTCTCAGGCAAAGAGGAAATGTTTGACGAGATATTTGAGGAAAGCGGCAGAAAGCTCATGGAAGTCACTGAATCCATGATCGGAATAGACTTCACTGCCATGTCAGATGACGAGCTGCTCAATGTGTTGTATTCCAGGATATCAGTACATATATTCGATATGCTTGAGGGCGACATGCAGCTCTTTCATATGCTGCTGAAAAATGACTCAGGCAAATGTCTGGAGAAATTCCGCAGTATCTATATAGAAAGAAGTGCTGGCTTTGCGCTTAAGTACTACGACGAGTTATACAAACGTGGGATCGCAGTCAGGAAATTATCTAAAAAAACAGTGTATATGCTCTCTCTGGCTGAGTTCTCAATGGTCTGTGAAATAATTGCAGATGACTCATGCCAAAGTGGAGTCACATCAGAGATGAAAACTGCATTTATGGAGGCTATGAATGTTCTGCTGCACGGCATAGAAGCAGAACTGCAGATAGGCAGAGCGCCTGATGATCCAGATCGAATTTAAATAGACAGTCAGGTCCATGATTGACCTGTATAGATAATTTGACTGGTGTCAAATAGAAAGGATATGTAACTATGAAATACAGATTTACACAGAAATTATTTGGTTATTTCTTTCACAATTCATGCATGAAGCAGGCAAAAGCACAGCATCTAAGCCTTAACAGTAAGGCTATAAAGAACGAATACAAAGCAGTCCTTGAGCGTGCCGATGACATAGGAAAGTCGCACCTCATGAGCTCATACTGCATGGGCGCATATTTCATCGCACTAAACAGAAAGACTTCTCTTTCACCGGAGGAATGTTTCAGCCTGTACAAAGACGGGCTGTACAACAATAAACTTTTTCATATGGTTATTGGAAATGCAGACAGCTATCTCGATGAAAAAAAGCTTCCGGGAAGGAAGAAATGGTCTGAGGAATCTCATCTGAGACGCTATAAGAATGACTGGGTTCTTGACATCATCGAGGGCGGGCCAAACGATGACTTCGTACTCGGCTATGATTATCACAACTGCGGGATCTGTAATCTCTGCCGTGACGAGGGATGCTTTGAACTGGCAAAATATCTGTGCCGTATGGATTTCGTGCTTGCTGACATGATGGACTTGAAGCTCACAAGGACTCAGACCCTTGCCGAAAATGGAGCTTACTGTGACTTCCGCTATGGACGGAAGTCACAGTAATTGATCTATCTTTTATAATCAAGTTCTCCCACTGCCATAGGATTCAGATTCAGTGTCACCCATTTGACCGAAAGTTCTGTGAGTCTGTTTATATCCGTCTCATCGGCGTCCTTGATGCCGTTTATGAGTCCGGCAAATTCTCTCTGCTCGTCCACGTCAAGTGGTGTGCCCATACATATGTATCGATACAGGGCATTTGCCATGCTCTTGAAATCTGAATCCCAGTTGCAGCATCCGTTATCTAGTATCTCATAGGCAAGTTTTCCCGATATACGGATGACCTCGCCCTGAACTGTGCCCGCATGTCCCGAACCAGGCACAAGAAGATTCCACAATTCTCCATGCTGCTTCTGCCAGCGCTTCTCATGAATGACGATCGGCGATGTGCCGTCATATTCTACCCGCCTTGGAACAGAGGCAACTCCGAGCAGTCCGTACAGACTCTCCATCGCCCTGTCAAGCTCCGGCATAATATCTGGACTCATATCTTTCCTGCGAAACTCTATATCCTCAGCCGCGCTTCTCATATATGTTCTTATTTTATCTGTGACCGGAACTCCTATCCCGATCAGATACTCTGCTACCGGCGCAAGCTTTATCAGATCAAATGTCCTTGCCCAGTGAAACGCTCTCTCAAGTGGAGTCTCCCCTGATCTGGATGTCACTTCTGCATCTGCTCCCGCCTGTATCAGACATTTGACAAGCTCAAGATTGCCAGTCTTCACAGCCACATGCATTACGGTCTCTCTGTCAAGGCCCTGGGTGGCTGTTATGTCTGCGCCCAGCTTCACCAGCGCTATTGCCTGTTTCTCTGATGACATTCTTCCAGCATGATAAAGCAGCGGTGTGTAGCCATACTGGTCAACATAGTTGATGTCGATCCCCTGCTCTATCAGCCACCGCATCATCTCCTCTGAAAGTGGAAATTCCAGTGCATTTCCCTTGTTGTATCCGCCATATGCATTGATGTCGCATTTGCCCAATACCTTCTTGATGTCCTCATCACTTGCCGTCTGCACAAGCTGCTCAAAATCCTTTGGCAGTGTTTTTCTCTTTGCCATGTGTGTACCTCCCATATTCTATTCTACTTACCCCTGATCTTCCTGACATTCCTGTTCATCATATGCCTTCCCCAGTTTCTGTACAGGAACGCCTTCACCCTTGACATCTCCTGATGGTGTTCTTTTAACAGTTCATCCGGCGAATCATACACTCCGAAATCCTGATTGATACCTTCGCTCTGGATATATGTATTATTCCTGTCAAAATCTATAACAGGATTCTTAAAGTCCTTAACTGCCACTCCACTTTCTCTCTCTGATGAGCTGCTTGATATTCTCATTTGAATAGTCGAGCATCTTTGTCTCTGTCAAATAATCGTGCATCCCTTTTACCTCTTATCCGAAAAATTGCATATCTGTATCGGTGTGCCACCTTCCATAACGTGGAAACCGTGTCTCTCATAGAAAGCGACATTCTTGCTGTCCTCCTGCATTCCCTCTATGTACAGATAATTCTTATATTTATCTCTAATATATTCTACCATATTTCCGGCTATTTTCTGCCCCTGATATTCAGGATGCACAAGAACATAGTGTACAAATGCCACCAGCTCTGAATCATCCAACACTCTTGCAAGTCCGACAAGGCGCTCACCCACCATCCCATGCGGTAAGAACAGTCTGTGAGTTCATAAGTGCTTTGTGAAGTCTCTGTGGGTATTCTGCCGAGATCCACCCAACCGACTTAAAAAGCTCCTGTACCTGATCCTGTGTAAATGTTTTCTCTTCTGTATATTTTATCATTATGTCTACCCCCTATGGTCACATTTCTGGCACTGTGTCATCTCGTTTTCGTTGTCTTCCTTGTAAAAGGTTCCTGACCACTGACAAATACTCTTAAGTATCGGTACAACGGATCTGCCCTTATCTGTAAGTGAGTATTCAACTCTCGGAGGAATCTCATCATATGATCTTAGAAAACTTTGGTTTTCCATATTCGGAAACATATTTCTCAATGTCAAATTGATTTTTCTTGTCAAAATCCGAAAGCTCTTTGTACATCTCATGTGCGGTTATATCAACCTTATCTGAAAAGAACGGTCTTACTCCACGCACCTGCAATATACATTTGCCGCCATCCATAAGAGCCAGGCGGTCTTGGCTCATAAGCTCCCGCCCAAGTTTCTGATAGTTCAGACCATAGGACTGAGATGTTCCTCTGGTATCAGAGGTGTTGTACGTGTCAATAGTTTCCTTACCCAGCACCTCCGACAGATCTTTTAATGTTGACTTCTCCTTGCCACCCAAAAACAGAAATGTATCGCAATTACCCTCGATCGTCTCTGCGTTATCCTTATAAATTGACTTTAACTGAGCCTTAGACTGTAGGATAATGGAAGCCGATATCTCTCTGCTTCGTATGGTTGCAATCAGCTTGTCAAACTTCGGAATCTGTCCGATGTTTGCGAACTCGTCCAGGATGCACCTCACATGTACCGGAAGCTTTCCATGGTATTCATCGTCTGCAATCGTACAGAGCAGATTGAAAAGCTGTGTGTACATGATTGATACCAAAAAATTAAGGGAATCATCTGTATCCGAAATGATGACAAACAATGCTGTCTTTCTTCTACCGATGTCCCCTAAGTCGAGTTCATCATATGCTGTTATCTCCCTGACTTCCTTGATATCAAATGGTGCAAGTCTCGCACCACAGGAAACCAGAATACTCTTGGCTGTCTTACCCGCCGCAAGCTTATATTTATGATACTGTCGTACTGCAAAAGAATCCGGATCAGCTTCTATGCCCTCTTCTTCATTACCAAATTCTATGTCTTTGAACATAAGGTCAATGGCATTCTCGAAGTCCTCATCCTCTTCTCTTGTCTCCGACGCATCTATCATGGCTAAAAGCGAGACAAAATTTCTCTCACTCTTCTTACAGTATTTCACAATGTATGCCACATACGCTGTGAACAGCAGCCTTTCCGCTTTCACCCAGAAATCTTCTCCGCTCTGCGCACCTTCACCCTTTGTATTTGCAATCAGCGTATTCACGAATTTAAGCACATCCTGCTCCGTGTGAATATATGCAAATGGGTTATAATGCATGGACTTTGCGAAATTGATTGTGTTGAATACCTTTATCTTATATGGTGTTCTCTTATAGATCACCTTGCCGGATTTGGTCTTTAAGACCTGTCCGTTCTTGCCGACTTTCGGTACTTTGTTACCCTTGTCATCAAGCTCCCATGCCCCTCTTGCAAGCATGGTGCCAACTTCTTCAAGTACAGTTCCCTTTGGATCAGTCACAACATATGAACACTGCATCTGCATAAGTGACGGTTTCACAAATCCTCTTGTTTTTCCTGCTCCGGAACCTCCGACAATCAGGATATTTTTGTTTCTGTCGTACTTTGGGTGTTCCGGTCTCGTCATTCTGAGCCACTCTGTTGCAGTCAGCGGAATGTTGTTCCACTTAACCGGGTCTGTATATGGTTCAAAATCCTTATCCGTTCCCCACTTGGCAGAGCCATATTCCTCTCTCGGACGGAACTGCTTGGCATTCTTCTTTCTGGAGTTCATGAAGAGCTTGAATGCCACACCTGCCCCGATACCACAGATAAGCGGTGTCAGCTTAAACGATGGTGTAAAATAAGGCTTGACCTGGAATATCAGTGAAAATGCTTTGACACACTTATCCAGCATATCGCCGCCATCTGCTGATACCACCGCCTGCACATACTTATTTATCACATAAAATATGATTACAAACGGGATTCCATCAATCGCTATCTTATTCGCATTCAGCTTTCCATTCTTGTAATACGGTTTCAGTATCTTCTTAGGTAATGCCTTTAGGTCATCAAGTATGGCACCGCCGATATTCTTATTCCCCATAAGCACCACCTATAAACTTGTATCCCGGCTCTTTTTCTTCGTTTTCTCTCGCTGCCGGTTCTTGTCTTTCTGTTTCTTCTGTGACTGCTCCTTCTTGTCCTTAATTCGCTCCGTAAGCGACTTATCCTTCTTCGGATTATGTTTTCTCGCCGCTTCCTTGATTTCCTCCTTTGCATTTGGTGTGATACTTCTGGATTCCAAAACTTCATTCTTGTGATCCTTGATCTCAAATCTCGTAGAGAATCTTGACAGTGTTTCCACATCATCCATATTTATCTCACCATTATTTACAAAGTCAGCCGACATAACCTCCTTGCCCTTATCATCGTAAAGTACAAGTGTCTTGGTCATTTCCTTCTGCTCCTCAAGTACCCGTTCGGAAGCCATCTTCAGTAATGCTGCCATCTGGTCTATGCTTTTCACTTCACAGAATGCAGTATGCGTGATGGAACCATCTGCCCTCGTTACCTTTTTCATATCCACCGGAATATGACTTTTCTTACAGGCTTTCTCCAAAAGCTCCGCTGTTCTCTCATCATTTACATCAATATGCGTGACATCTTTGCCCTCTCTGTTGAATCCCTTTAATGAGCCATGCGTTTCCTTATAATTCGACATTACCTTATCGACAACCTTGCCGAGCAATGTCTCCTTCTGTTCCTCGCTCATACCAGGATTCTGCTGTTCAGACCGCTTGCACGCATCTGCAATGGCAGTAATCAGATCTACGCTGACAGTCACAATCGCCTTTCCTGTCTGGAACGACTCCTGCGTCAATTCATCGACCATTGTTCTGTCCTCCCGATATTATTTTCTCTGTGCTTCCTGTCCTGTGTGGGTGGTCTTACCCACGGAATACCATTTTTGCTATACATCAGGTGTCCTCCTTCATTTTTATTTGAACTTCTGGACAATTTGTCCAAAAGCTGCTTTCTTGTTCTTTGTCCTTGAAGAGACAAAAAAAGAGCATTCATGCTTTTACACATAAATGCTCTAACGCTGTTTTTTTATAAAATTGTCTTAGCTGTTGTTCCCTACAAACTTGAATTTTTGTTATTCTACGATACCTTCAATATAGCTGTAATCAATATTTCCCTTTGTAACAGAATAGAAAAACGGATCTTTTCTAATTGTATCATCTGAGTTGATAATAAAATTATTCCAATCGCCTGCCTCGTTGCCATCAGACAAATAAATAGTAACTTTGAAACTATATCCCGTATATTCCAAAGATGGCTTTGACCGCTTTACTTCGACGCCATTCAAATTTTCGACAATATGCTGAATCTGCTCTTTGTCGGTAATATGTGTTGCGTTTCCGCTATTGCCATTGAAAACAACTATTTCCATGACCTCATTAGGGTCTAAGTCCATCAAGTCGAGTGGAATATTAAACCATACAACAATGCCAATCAAAAGAATTATCACAACAGACAGCAATATGATGATTTTCTTTTTCATATCAGCTCAACTCCTTTGTCAACTACCGATTTGTTTGTTCCATAAAATTCATTTTAGTCGCTTTCAAACTTGCTGGCGGCGGACGGTTTGTCAAAACCGTTTGCGGACGGCAAGTACACAGGGGATAGTCGCTTTAGCGGCGCAAGGGGGTGTAGCCACCTTGACGGAACAAAGTGACGCAACATTCTCGGTCATGCAGCTTTTTTCTGCTGACAGAGAATGAAGCTCCGCAGGACGCACTACTCTCGACAGAGAGTATAGAAGTGCGCCCTTTAGTTCCTAAAGGGATTTTCTTCTGACCCAAATTACATAAAATGTAGATCAAGACATTTCTAAGAGGTACTCTCAGATTTTCACAACATAAGGTTCATCTTCAATAATACTCTGATCGTGGGTAACAATGATAACCGTTTTACCTTCTTCATTGAGTTCGTGCAATAACCTCATAACAATATCTCTATTTTTCTTGTCAAGTGAGCCAGTAGGTTCATCTGCCAAAACAACAGAACATTTTTTCATCATAAGACGAGCTAAAGCAACTCTCTGTTGTTCACCACCGGAAAGCTGATAAACTTTTTTGTTAACTTCCTTTGATAACCCCACACGATTAAGAGCTTCTTTAAGTGATACTTTAGTTCGGCTTGATTTTTTAATCAAACTTAAATTTTCTTTAACTGTCTTATTTTCAAGCAGTGCAAAATTCTGAAAAAGAAACCCCACTGTATCCGCAAAAAAACTGTTTTTATTTTTAAGCCGGGTAATATTCAGCCCTTCGATTATGATACTGCCGCTATCCGGCTTTTCGATACCACCAATCATATTGAGCAAAGTGCTTTTTCCACTGCCGCTATCCCCGCTGATTACTACAAAACTTCCATCCGGAATTTCCAAATTAAAGTTGGAGAAAATTATTTTCTCTCCAAATGCTTTATTTAAGCCACGAATTATAATCATAAACATCCTCCCTTCAATGACTTTGAGATATTTGTTTTTTCAACCCACATAATATTTGTGAAAATGATTGCCATTTCAATAATGGTGAGCAATGATCCAATCAGTAAAGCAATCCCGACACTTGCGTTAGATATAAAAATCGAAACAATGCAAATCAATATCACAACGGCTATATTTTCTATGAGATTAACGGAAATAAATCTTTTGTGCCTTTCATAAAAGCTATAACCTAAAACCTTTTTGAGGGAGATTTCCATAGAGCTAAGTCTAAATTCCATTTTCGCTTCAGATACGATGATAGCGATATCTAACAGCAATACTAATACGCAAAGAGAGCTTATAAAGCTAATCAATTTTACAAGGAAACTATGACTATAAATGTAATCCTCTCCGACATTCGTCAGCATAAAATAGTGTGAACCAAGCTGTTCTGCATATTTTTTCGCAGCATTACGAATTGTGCTTTCATCGCATCCGTAGATTACCTCACCATTATATGTTCCTGTTTCGATATAACTTCCATTTAAAGCAACAGCCTCATTTGCCTGATAAATCACAATCGGATTTGTTACTCTTGACAATCCGTCAATAGCCTCTTCTCTGTTCGAATTGAGATAATAAAATTGCTCTCTGCCAGAATATTCTTTATAAACAACACGCAGTTCTTCTGCATTTTGGGTAAGAGAGCTAATTTCCTCTTTTGCGATATCTTTGTATGATTCCGCATTTCTTCCCTTTGGCACGAAGACCACGATATCCTCTTTTTCATCATCTTCAGTAAGCATATCAGAAAACCCTTGTAGCATATCTCTGGCATTATGATTTACAAAAATATAATTATCCGTATCGCTTATCCGGCTGCCTATGCAGACCACCGGATTTATAGTGTTGTATTCATTTTCGTAAAGGTCATTCCAAAATTTGCTCTCTTTGGATTCCTCCTCATTTTCTTCAAAAGGAGGTTCAATCTGCATAACTCCAAAATAATAATCATTATAATGATTTTCTAAAAGAGTCGTGTTTGTAAGTAAATTACCTTGAATGCTACTGAGATTTGTAGTTATTGTAAAAATTGTCATAGCAGTAGCAAATACTTTAAGACCGTTCAGAAGATAAAACATACCTTTTTTATCTGAAGCATTGGCAAAGGCTTTTTTTACATCAAAGCGGACAAAAGCAGCATAAGGAATTACGGAAAGAACTGCTCCGGCACAATACACTGCCAAAATGAGATGATCTTCATACGCTCCCGATATAAATTGAGAAACAAGCAACTTTGCTAAAACGAATAATGCAGCATATGAAATCATATCAGCCACTACAGCTTTTAGAGCAATCACAGCAGCATTTTCGCCCAGAGAAGCTCGTACAACTACTTCCTTTTGTCTGCGTATCACCTCAATCACATTAAGTACAATCATCAATATGGCAACCAAGCCCCAAACAATGAACATCATATCAGTTTCGGTTGATTGCCAAAACTCTGGCTGCGATATAGAATATTCTTTTGCCAAATCTTGATATGTGGCAATAATGTCATCATCATTACCGATATAGCTGACCATTATTTCCTGTCCATTGCCTGTGTTTTTTACTTCTCTAAAATCTTCAAATTCTATTACGGTGATTCCACCTATTAAAGCCGTATATGTTTTTTCCTCAATACCCATCGTGCTTTTAAGACTATCCCGAACAACGGTATCATCACCATAAATATAAAGTCTTGTCTGATAATTAGAAACTCTCTGATTAAAAGTCGAAAAAATATGAACACCATGCTTCTCAGCTGTATCTTCTGCATTGGCTAAAAATGAATCCATATCGTCATTAGTAGTTGTGTATCTGGACGATAAATAATAAGCACCATTAAAGTTCCAGAGCATATTTTGATATACTTCAGCTTGCATAACAAAAGCAAAAATAATCGTAATCAACAGCAATATATTTCTTATATGTTTCATTTGAAATTCTTAAACCTCCTTTGAATAGGTAACAGACACACGATTGCCCAAAATACTAATATGGATTTTTTCATACAACCACATTCTCTTGTTAAATTCCGATTTGTAAAACTGTTGCATTGATTATATCAAAGAATCATACTTGCAGCAATCCCCTTAAAACGAGAGGCAGGTGTGCCCTCCTGCCCCTCAAAAGGAAGGGAAGGTGAAAAATATATAGTCAACTGCTGTTTCCAGCAGCTATGAATCGTTACTTACCATAGAAGTCATGGTTTACTTCTGCTTTATAGTAATTACTACATGTTACCGGAGCATTATACAGTGTCGTGAGCATATAGCTTCGTATGTTGCGTACCTTTGTAGTATTGTTGCGAAGGCATTCCAGCACATACTCCATCGTATGAAAATCTATCTTCTCCAATCTGCTCCGAACAACATCATATGGGAAATCATATTTATTGATACGGATTACTGGCTGTTTAACCGCTATGGTCTCAACCATCAGCTCCACCAATTCGTTTATGTCCATCTTCTCTGTAGGATGGCACTGAAGCAATACGTCATAATCAATATTGTCTTTGATAAATGAGCGCACTTCATCCATCCTATCCATCGTATCAGTTTTCACGCCTGTGCCTGATGGAATGATAGGATAGGTAATCTCCTCCGTATTCTCTGTAGTATTCTCTGTATTTGTCTTACAAAACTTTGTATGAGGTGGTACATCGTTTTGTGGGAGGGTGTTACAAAATTTTGCAGGAGGGTCATACGAAGTTTTGTAGGGGGTGTTACAAAATTTTGTAGGAGGGTCATACAAAGTTTTGTATGAGGAGGTACAAAATTTTGTAACAGGCTTATTTGCTTGGTTTTCAGCCTGTTTTTGTATTTCTTCCCCTGTGTTTTCTACATCTTCGTCATCTCCTGGTATGTCCAGATATGTACATGTGTAAAGTCTATCAACGCATAGATCAATATACATGACATTATTTAAGACCATTCCGCTATTTGTTTCTATGTTACGGAATTCACGACGGATCACACCGATTTCCTCTAGTCTGTCAAACGCTGCCTTCACACTTCTCCGTGATTCTCCAAACTGCTCGGCAAAATCATTGTAGGTTTTCTGTAGCAAATCCTCTCGAAACTTTTTTCTGTAACCAATTGTCATGCCGCTATGCTCGTCCCGTACTTCCACAGGACGATACCAATACACGATTTCCGACAACACACAGATAGCGAGAAGGTATGGCTTGCCATTTTCACGCAAAATTGTTTTATACCAATTTACCGGTGTAACATTGCCACTAATGCTCATCTCTGCCAGCGCATCCACCGACGCATTACCGGTATTTACAATATTAGTCATGCCCTCTCACCTCTTTTCTTCCATTCATCTAAGAGGTTTATTATAACCTCTGTAATCTTTTCTTCCGTATATCCTTCATCAAAGTAGTCATCCAATCTGTCTGCCTTGAACGTTACCTTTCTCGGCTTTGCTAACACCTGTTCCGGAAGCATGATGTTCCTCACTTCTTCCTGTGTAAGCATATTTTCCCGGCAGGATGCCTTTAGTCTTGCCGACTGCTCTATATTAGGGAATATATTCCTGTCGAGTATTATATCGAGTACCCACTGCTGCTGCTCCTCGTTCAGATACGAAAGATCAACACCCTGAATAAAACCAATCTTTTTCCTGTCAACAAAGTCAAGCAGTTCATCAGAGAGCTTTGCAAGTCTGATATATCGCTGAATCTTCTTTGCGTTCTCGCCGGTTTCCTCACTCATGATATCAAGGCTACTACCCTTATCTCCCTTAATGCCCTGATGTTTCATGGCATAGTAACGCATACTATACGCCCTTGCCTTTTCGCTTGGAAAGATATCTTCTCTCTGAATGTTACTGTCCACCATGACAATGGTAGCTTCATCATCATTCAGATTGCGAATGAACATCGGCATGGTATCAAGACCGGCAAGTTCACAGGCAGCCTTTCTTGTGTGTCCGGCAATAATTTCATAACCACCCTGCGGTCGCATTCTCGCAATTCCTGGAACAAGCACGCCATACTGTCTGACACTCTCTACCATTTCCTCTAGCTTATCTTCATGGATCTGAAACGGATGATTTCTGAATGTATGCAGACTTGCTAAAGGTATTTCTCGGATTTCACCACCATTTGCATTTGCCTGTTCCAGATTTTCGTTTGTACCAAACAGATCGTCAAATGATTTCATCTTTATCTTGGAAGCACTATTGGATTTATTCATCTGCAAGCACCTCCTTTGCGAGCTTCTTATACGCCGCCGCAACTTTTCCTCTTGGGTCATGCTTGAATATACTCACACCCTCTGCGGAAGTCTCTGCCGCTCTCACAGAATGTGGGATAACCGCACCAAACACACGGACATTTTTGCCATAGATTTCTTCCACCATGGACTTGATTTCCTTTGCGTAATTGGTACGTCCAACCATCTTTGTGAAAACGATTCCCTCTATCCCAAGATTCGGATTCAGATATTTCTTTGTCCTGCCAAGGGTAGTGATAAGCTGTTGCAACCCCTTTACGGAAAGGTACGCTGCTTCTATCGGTATGATGACCGAATCAGCCGCAGTCAGGGCATTCATTGTCACCATGCCAAGGCTGGAATTGCAGTCAATCAGGATATAGTCATACAAGTTTCTCACACTTGTTATGTACTCTTTCAATATGTACTCTCTCCGCATGGTATTTACCAATGTGACTTCCAGTCCGGAAAGTTCGATATTGCATGGAAGAAAAGATACTCCCTCCTCATGTACAATAACCCCTTCCCGCTTTCCATAATCTTCATCATTGATCACTTTACCCATGATCGTCGAGAGAGTAACATCAAGCTCATCAGGCTCTGCTACGCCAAGGCTTGATGAAAGGGATCCCTGACTATCCGCATCTATAAGTAGTACCTTCTTGCCTTCTCTTACCAAACCTATACCTAAGTTCACTGTTGTCGTAGTCTTTGCTACGCCACCTTTTTGATTCACGATTGCTATTACTTTACACATACCGTTGTACCTCCATTCCCTATCGAATCACCATGCCACTTCCTACATAGTGACATTTTTCTTCTACCTGCATAACGTTACTTGGTTTCTTACCAGAATCCTTTTTCTTTCTTGATACTTCTGCATACACACGTTTATATTTATCTGTTCCAACATTATCGAAAAAAGTCGAAACATTATTTACTTCAAATCGTTTATCTCTCTGAAGTAAACGTACAAACCAACGTATGTCATTTTTTGTCCCTTGAAGCCTTATCTTTAACATATAGACACCTCCTTGAATAGAAAAATAAAAGGCAGGGATATTCAATATTTGTAATTAAATATCCCTGCCAAATTGGCTATTTTATTCACTTTTATTCATCAAAGAATATTGTGTCCCTCGTGTCGACTCTATAGCCGACAACGACATGAATTCTGTCCACTATCTGCTTTTTATGCCTTTTCACATCGGTTCTGCCGAAATTGAAAAAGCTGCAAAAGTGCGTAAATTCAAGGATTTTCACGAATCTGTACGACGTAGCCCTATTATAGTCTCCACAAGAGTTGTCTCAAGGAACACATCACCAACCACAAGCTTGCCATACTCTGTCACATCCTTGAATGCAACAGGCACAACATTCGGCTAACCATCTGAGCATGTGGCAAGATCCCACATTTCATTTTTTAATAATTTTATCACTGATTCTGTAAGCATAAGCACATCTCCTTTGTTTTTGATGCACCCATGATATTATATCTGCTCCCATCTGGTAAGATATCAGCAAATTTATGAGTTACTAATAAATTTGATAGCTTACTGATATTTTAGCATTTCCATAATCCATGCAGGTTACAATATGCATATACTTCTTCTACCTGTTCACCATCGCAAAGGCAAAAATCTGCTACCGGCTCCTGCCCTGGATTTAACTGTTTTCTGTATATTCCCTGGTTTGTATTTAATGTAATCCACTCAATGAAATGCTCTTCAAGCATTGGATGTTTTGTCTCTCCGACCACGACATGAACATGACTGCCTTCTATAGTATATACAGGTACATGCTTCTCGACAGCAGCATCTGTCACTCCGGCTTTTAATTCCTGCATAGGTTCTCCGCAACAAATTACAGGTACACCCTTATCCTTTACCTTTTCAACAATGTTTCCACAATGCTTACATATATAATACTTTACTTCCATGCCTTTTTCTCCTTCCATGTGTAAAATTTATAATTCAATTGTCTCCATAATCTTTTTCAATGAATCTGCAGATTCCTTAAGCTTTAACGCTTCCTCGCCACTTAAATTAATAGGTATATCAGACTCAATACCATCTGCACCTACAATAGCTGGCATACTTAACGATACTCCGTCAATATCATATACTCCATGAATCATGTGTGATACAGGAAGTATTGATTTTTCATCTCTCATAATCACTTCGCAGATTCTTTTTACAGACATTGCAATTCCATAATATGTAGCGTGCTTTTTGTTTATAATCTCATAAGCACTGTTCTTGACTGCTGTAGCTATTTCTGCCGTGTTTTCCTTGTGCTTGTAATGTCCACGCATTTCACACATTTCACTTAATGGAACACCAGATACATTGGCTGATGACCATGCTACAACTTCGCTGTCTCCATGCTCACCTACTATAAATGCATGAACACTCCTGCTGTCCACAGATAAATGCTCACCAAGCTTATATCTTAATCTGGCACTATCTAACACAGTACCCGATCCAATAACCCTGTTTTCTGGAAGTCCTGATAACTTTATGGCTACCTGAGTCAGGATATCTACCGGATTCGCAACTACAAGCATGATACCTGCAAAATTTCTCTTTGCTATTTCAGGAATGATTGACTTAAATATTGCTACATTTTTATTTACGAGATCAAGCCTTGTCTCTCCCGGTTTCTGTCCCGCTCCGGCAGATATGACAACAATTGCAGCATCAGCCACATCATCATAATCTCCGGCATATATTTTCATCGGACTCGCAAATGGAATACCATGACTGATATCCATCGCTTCTCCTTCTGCCTTGTTCTTATCTGCATCGATAAGGACAATCTCTGTAAACAAGCCACTCTGCATTAAAGCAAAGACTGACGCAGAACCGACAAAACCACAGCCTATCATTACTGCTTTTTTTGAATTAATCACTTGCTTTTTCGTAATAATCTCATCTCCTTAATAATTCTCTTCATGTACTTCAAAATAGCTCTGTGGATGATTACATACCGGACATACCTCAGGAGCCTTTGTTCCTACCACGATATGTCCGCAGTTACGGCATTCCCATACCTTAACTTCACTCTTTTCAAATACCTGTGCAGTTTCAATATTCTTAAGAAGTGCACGATATCTCTCCTCATGATGCTTCTCAATTTCTCCTACTGCTCTGAATTTTGCTGCAAGCTCAGGGAAACCTTCTTCTTCGGCTGTTTTCGCAAAGCCTTCATACATATCTGTCCACTCATAATTCTCGCCTTCTGCAGCTGCCGCCAGATTTTTCTTTGTATCACCAATTCCTGCTAATTCCTTGAACCACATCTTTGCATGTTCTTTCTCATTATCTGCGGTCTTTAAAAATAATGCAGACATCTGCTCATAGCCTTCCTTTTTCGCTACAGAAGCAAAATAGGTATACTTATTTCTCGCCTGAGACTCTCCTGCAAATGCCTCCTGTAAATTCTTCTCTGTCTGTGTTCCTGCATATTTGTTTACTGCCATCTCTTTTACCTCCGTTTTCTTTACTATTTTTCTCCCTGCATTTCGGGCAAATGTCTTTAAATGAAATATCATAATCCAAAAATTCAATTCCATGAATGTTACGAATTTTTTCCAGCAAATTCGGTAATTTCATCCATATCCGCATCAAAAATCTCGCTGCACTTTACGCACCTTCCTCTACCAATATATCAAGATTTTTTTGAATGGCATTTTTCCTGCTTGTCGCCGCTCATTATTGGGATTAGTTCTTAATAAGGATTATATTCTATTTTTATTTTATTGTCAAGAAAATAGTAATAATTCTCATTCTCTGACTTTCCTCTTTGCATTTTCTTAATCTCAGAGAAGGGTATGATGAAAAAGAATTGAAAGATGCAATCATGGATAATTCCCCAAAAATTCTTCTTGAATTAGATCGTGAATTTGCTTTTGTCAGCAAAGAATACCCTTTTTTGTCGGAGATGCTAAAAAATTTATTGATATGCTGTTCTACAACATACAAAAACACCGTTATGTTTTAATTGAAGTCAAGACAAGGGCATTGATTCCGGAGATATGGGACAATTAGGAACTTACATTGACAGTCGCTTTCGCCAGTGCTAGTATCTGCATTAGTTAGGTATGTCTAACGTGCTTGATTTTAGCACATTAACAAACAATTGGGAGAATATTTTTATGAAAATTTACGAATTCGGGGATAAAAATAAACCGAGCATCATGCTCTTTCCTGGCACCTGCTGCTATTGGAAAACCAACTTTGGACACGTTCTTGATGGGCTTCAGGAGCACTTTCATACTCTGGTTGTCAGCTACAGTGGATTTGACGATACGGAGAATTCTACATTTATTTCAGAGCTTGACGAAGTTCTGAAGGTTGAGAACTACATCAAAGATAAGCTTGACGGAAAGCTGTTTGCAGCGTACGGCTGTTCCCTCGGAGGTTCATTTGTCTCTCTCCTGATTGGGCGTCAGGATATACATATAGATCATGGAATCATAGGTTCAAGCGACATGGATCAGGCGCCAAAGTGGCTGGCAAAACTTGAGACAGCCATCATGATGCCTATGTTCTATCCTTTTATCACCGGCAAGGAAAGCGGTATTCTGAAAAAAGTATTTGAGAAGAAAATGAACGAAGGAAATGACAGTTCTGAATATATGAAGAAATTCATGGAGATCATGGGCAAAGGAAGTGGAATAGACTTTTCATTCATATCCAAGGAGTCCATGAAGAATCAGTTCTGCACCGACCTGTACACAAGCGTTGGAGAACACATAAACGTACCCGGAACGACTATCCACGTATTCTACGCCAAGAAAATGGGGGAGAAATATCTTGAGCGTTACAGGAAGTGTTTCGCCGATCCGGATATCTGTGAATTTGATCTGCAGCACGAAGAACTACTGCTTGACGCCGATCGCTGGGTTCATGAGGTCTGCAGGGTGTGCGGCATAAACTGATCTGCTCCTTTCTTAGGTCTGAATAAATCTTTCATATCTGTTTTCTCTATCTCCAGCAGCTTGATCTTCTTGTCTATTCCACCTGCATAACCGGTCAGACTTCCATTTGTACCGACTACTCTGTGACACGGGATGACGATTGATATTGGATTGTGACCAACAGCACCGCCAACCGCCTGAGCAGACTTTTAAAACAGATCACCCCTCTTGAAGCATTTTTCTCAAATCGCCCAATGTCTCGGATGCAGGGGCAACCCTGACATTTCTCACATCATCTTCTGCCTCAGCCAGAATTTCTAGCAGTTCTATACGAACATTCATGTTTTTATATTCTTCATATGACATAACCACATCATCTCCTCTGACACAACCTCAAATCAATATTAATCTGAGTCTCTCCTACTTCTTAACAACCAAATGCACGGCCCCTGCAAATGAAAGTACAATGATCACCACATATACGATCAGTGTAATCAAGTGTCCATTCTGCCAGTTGTCCACCGCAAGCAGAGTCCATAGTGCGCCCTGAACCAACTGCGTTGCAATCTGTATCTTCTTATTACCCTTATTCTTACAGCTTATTATAAGTAATATTATGTAAACAACAAGACCTATACTCAGTAAAATGCTCATCACAAATATAACCACCTTTCGTCTGTATACTCATCTAGTTAGTTTTTCCTAACCAACTTCATTTTAGCACTAATTATTTTAAATTCAATCAGACAAATTCATAAGTTATATTAAGTATGATGAACAGCACAAATTTAAGAGGATGGTGTATTGCCTCAGTAATACTCCCACCCTCTAATGACTGATTTTTCTGTTGTCCGAACAACGAGACCGACCCTTACGTTCGGCATTGGAGCAAAGTTTTTCGCTGCCTGCCAGCGTCCTGTATCTTTCGCAACAGGATAGGTCACAAGTAATGTAACCTCGGATTGAATCGTGTCAGCCCACGTTGTTCTCATTATGCACTGACACCCAGAAAAATTCAATGAACCTGTGGTGTAACATTACCAGCCCAGCTTCTGGCAGATCTCAGCCCAGGCTTCATCGTCTATCTCCTCATCGCGGAAAAGTCTTCTCTTGTCATCCTCTGTGATCATGCGAAGCACCTTACATGGATTTCCCACTGCAACTGCCCAATCAGGGATATCCTTTGTAACAACACTGCCCGCACCGATTATAACGTTACTTCCAATATGCACGCCAGGGCAGATCACAGTGTTGCCGCCTATCCACACGTTGTCCCCAAAGGTCACTTCCTTGCCATACTCCCACATAGCACTGCGCACATCAGGATATATCGGATGACCTGCTGTGTATATCGCTACATTTGGCGCCATGAAACAATTGTCACCTATGGTCACCTTTGCAACGTCAAGGATTGTACAGTTATAATTTGCAACTTTGTCAACAGCAGATGCCTGCACTATGGATACTCAGAATAAGAATGTAGAAAATTCATATGACCTCCTGTCACTCACCGCCATGATCGGATTCATCCAGAAGAATTATCCAGGCAAGCTATTGCTCAAAGACATCTCCAGCGCCGGAAGCTGCTGCAAAACAAAATGCACATCTCTTTTCCAGAAATACCTGTCGGTATCACCCATGCAATACCTGAACAACTATCGCCTTGAAAAGGGATGTGCTATGCTTAGAAACTCTTCTATGTCCGTGACCGATGTGACATACGCCTATGGATTTTCCGGTACGAGCTATTTCTGTGAGTTGTTTCACAGGCACTATGGGATTACGCCGAATGAATATAGGAAAGAGAATTTATAGTTTTATGATTCTCTTTGCTCTCCCAACAGTAAACTGAATTATTGGCCCCGATACAATCACAGTAACAACCGTACACACACCGAACTTTCCCCCAAGGATCACACCTATCACAACCATGGTAGCATCAAGTATCATTCTGACTACCTTCACCTGCCAGTGATTCTTCTCTGCAAGCGCAAATGTCACGGCCTCATATGAACCACGCCCAAGGTCTGCTGCCGCATACAGTCCTGTTCCCACCGCAAACAGCACAATTCCGACGAGCATGATCAACATATTGAGCCATATGTATTTGCTGTAGACATGCATTTGCGCAAACAGATCAACACACAGACTGTAAACGATCTGGTAAAGTATCGTTCCTATATGTATCTGCGATCTGTCATATATGAGCACAAAAAGTATCATTATCACCGCCACGATGAACGATGCTGCTCCGATACTCACATGAAACGTACCGGATATTCCCTGCCATAATACCGCAAGCGTTGCACCGCCAAATCCGGCATACAATGCCAGGGTTATACCATATGCGGCAATAACTGAACCAATTATTATAACAGTTATCTTCTTTATCCACTCTCTTTTACTCATACAACCTCCTGTTGCCAAATAAAAAGACTATAGATAAAACTGTTATGTTCAGAAACAGCAAAATCTATAGTCTTCTTACGTGCCGAGACAAGCTCTTTTTAATTGTTGCTATACTATATCATTTATAACTTTTTGTCAATAACTGGTATTTCATCCCCTACCACCTGGATACAAATTCAAGAGTCTTGTCAATTAAATTCTCTCCTATGCCTGAAAAGCATTTATTTCTTCTATCATCTTACTGACCGCCAGGGAATATGGAATGTTTCGTCTCCAGGCAATCACGGTACTTGTCGTAATTTCAGGAAAAATTTTTCGTTGTACAAGAATGTCATCTCTCCAATACTTTGCGGCACCTTCGATTGATATCGGATACCCCAAACCATTTGCTGCCATGACTCCGGCATTGGTTCCAAGATTACTCGTAAAAGCAATCTGCAGTTTCGAAAAGTCTTTTCCAAACCAATTGGCGAGTTCACTTTGAACATTTCCTCTTTCGGGCAGGATCAATGGTTTTCCTATGAGATCTTCCTTTTTTATAAACTCTTTTTGGGCCAGCGGATCATCTGGCCGCATTCCAACACACCAGTGATCACAATCCGTAATCCGGATATAATCCAAACCTTCGGTGTCCACTGGCTCCAAGAACAATGTAATGTCTACAAGTCCTTTGCTCATCATCTCATACACTGCATCTGCTGTTGCAGTATGCAATGCAATCTGAACCAGCGGATATTTTTCCTTGTACGTTTTACATATCTTCGCCAATGTCTCCATTGCCGCAAATTCACCGCATCCAATGGTTATAGTGCCCTCTACTACCGTTTCTTTCCCTTTAAGTTCCTCTAGTGTTATTTCCTCAAGATTAAGAATCTCCAGGGCTCGCCTTTTTAATAGAATTCCCTCATCAGTGAGTGAACTTCTCTTCCCCATACGAATAAATAATGTTACTCCAAGCTCCTCTTCAAATGCCGCCATTTGTCTTGAAAGCGTTGGCTGGGTAATATGCAATTGTTCTGCTGCTTTTGTAAAGCTCTGTTCTTTTGCTACTGTCAGAAAATAGCGTAATAGTCTTAATTCCATATCTTTAAAGTCCTAGTATTTCCTTGTTTTTTTCAAACCTTTTAATCAGTTCTTTTCCCATTACTATAATTTCATTTCGCCAGGGATGAACGAAGATTCCACAATTCATTGAAATATCTTCCATTGGCGAGAATTATAATCCATTCGCCAGTGATGCCATCACGAATCCATCTTCTAAACCCCCCCTTCATACTTCACATGGTCATTCACCACCACTCCAATGATTCTTGAGTTGTTTCTCGCAAGCAGAATGCCTGCCATATTCGGGATATATCCTGTCCTTTCAAGCTCCTGCTGAACACGTTTTACTGTTTCATCTGAAATCTTTTCTGTATTTCCATGAATCACTTTTGAGACAGTTGCGGTACTAAGTCCTAGTGCATCTGCGACATCCACAATCCTAACCCTGTTATGTATCATATCCATACCCTCTTTACCTGAATTTGTAATTACATGGTACAATCAAAATCTGATTTTTACAAAGGTTAAACGCATAACCCATAACAAAATCCTTATTATGTTTTTGTCGTATTTTACTAAAACGTTCTGTCCCTTCTTGCATAGTCCAAGCATTAGTCATTGATCTTGTATTTCTTATGAAATAAACTCTCTCCTCTTGTCCCTAATTCTCTCATAAATATCAATCGCCTTGTTAAATCCCTTGCCCAGTAATTCATCACATGCTTTATTCAGCGCATCTGGAAAAGCATTTGCCAAATAATCAAACCGCTTCATGGCCATTTGCTCTCCTAGTCCAATATTAGCCGCTTCTCTTCTAAATGAATCTCTGGTGATCTTTTCGATATCATACTCATTCCCAATACTAAATGCCATATCTCTGGTACTGCTTGTATATATCACAGTACTCAATATGTCATATGCCGGTGCCAAACGTACTGTTTTCAACTCTTCATCATAAAGCAATGAAACATTTTTGATATGATTATCTGTATTGCCTATTAGGTAATTGAATATACATATATCCCACATTTTCAATTGATCTGCTATCGGGTTGAACGATTTCTGTCTTATGATCTCAAACATCATTTTTAAATATCCGGCATTATCACTCTCATATTTGTTATGCGCCGAAATTCCCATCGCTTGAGAGAAATCTTCCTGATGTAACCTGTACGGAACACTTAACCCATTGATTTTTTTTAATCCGTCCTTTATTGCACGATCATATCTTTTAGTTGCTAGCAAAACTTCCTCATCTCTGCCATCTCCGACATTGACTATAAAACTTTCAGGAATCTCTATTCCCATATTTCCTGCCGTCATCATACACAACTGCTCATTTGTAACTATTCCGTCAAGCCTTACATGACTCTGCTTTACTATATGTGTACTTGGCGCTGACCCTTTGGGTAAATACCAATCTTTATTATTTTCATCATAATATAACCCAACCTTTCCAGATGCTCCTGTAAGTGACAAATGTGACTTTGTGACTAACTCCGCAGTCTCCATTGCTCCTTCTCTTGCCAACTGACTAACCTCATCAATTGTCAATTTCTGATAATCTGCATTTACTACTTCGTTATTCTCATCTGTAATTTTTATTGCTCCCAGACACTCATTACCTAACCCGGCTAATAATGACAGATAATTATTTGCGTCTGTATGCAATAACCCAGCCACACATCTTCTGGTAAATCCTTCAGGTAACAAACCTTCAAAAAAATTCCTTGTATCATCAACGGAAAATGCATTTTCAGATAATGGCAAATGAATTGATATCGGTCTGGCTATGTTACCAGATAAATACTCTTCTGCATATGAGAATCTAGCATCTTCTTCTTTTTCTCCAATTATACGACCTACATATGTCTGCAAGCCACCAATCTCTATCCAAACCCCCAAATTTCTCATATTCTAACCTCTCTTTTCTACGAGAATATCCATTCCCAGTAAATTGATAATTGTAATTGCCTTTCCGATTTCTGCTGTAGCCTTACCTCTTTCCAAATCCGAAATAAAACTTACACTAAATCCTGTAAATTCTGCTATATAAGCCTGAGTATATTTCAGTTCTTTTCTTCTTATTCTGATTGCCTCACCCAAAGATTTTGAATCTATTATTTTCATACATATTCCTCGTCTTTCTATATCAAATTATCAACACATAACTTCATACACATCATATGGTCGTACGGCTAAATTATATATATACGCTTTGCAAATAAGCCGTACGGCTAATTTTGTATAGTTCTGATTATACAATAAGCCGTACGGCTAAGTCAACTTTTCTTATATAAATAAAAAACGCCAGAAACCTTGTAAAATCAAGGTTTCTGACGTCTAACAAACAGGGGATGAGAGAATCGAACTCCCACCAAAAGTTTTGGAGACTCCTATCATACCATTTGACCAATCCCCTATATAC
>NZ_JBCPDQ010000016.1:212-35155 GCF_040915325.1 Coprococcus sp. RTP21281st1_F1_RTP21281_210402 | reverse complement strand
TTATTTGTTTATATTTTTGTAACTAACAGCCACATTTTGACAAAATTTGTTTATTAATGTCAAAAGCATTATTGATTTTCTGATATTTTAGTATAAAATAATATTAGTTCATATTGAAATTGTATTAAAAGGAGAATGAAAGTGGACACCAACTCAGCCAACTCAGCATATGAAAAAAACGAAAAAACTGTAGATAAGTATATTAAAGCTATTAAAAAAGAGTTTCCAATATACAGAAAGGGGGAAAAGAGATATTTAAAGATGCTGCGTAGTTCTATGTATGATTACGCAGTAAGTTTTGAAGGCGAGTTGATCACAGTATCACATCTGTCTAAAAAGTTTGGAAGTCCCAAGGATTGTGCCAATACATATATTGAATATTTAGGCACAGATACTATATGCCACAACATGAACGGAAAGAAATATGGAAAATATATTTTCATTACCGCGCTTTCTGTTATACTGGGTTTTGCAATATGTATATCAGTTATGTTGTATAAGGAATGGCAGATATCTAGGCGTACTGACATTGCATCAACTACTATTATCATTCAAGATGGTATAGCGCCAAATGATCTTTCAGAGTATACATGGACAGGATCATCTGATGGAGATGTGCCTTCAACCAATAACACGGAAACTCCAAATGATAATACTAACAATAATACAGATACGGAGGAATAAATATGAATAAAAAATTACGCAGATTATTAGCTATATGTTGTATGATCTTCATCTGTTTGTCTACAGTAAATGTTCCAACTGTTAAGGCCGCAGAAGAAGATACGAGCGATGACTCTCTTACATTTGTGGAAGTTATCGAGGAAATGCCAACTCAGCCATCTCTGAGTAGAGCCGCAAAAACAAAAAGTGCTACCAAGACTGTATACTGCAATGATTCCAACGGAAATACGCTCTGGAGCCTTAGGATTGTCGCAACATTCAGTTATACAGGTTCTTCCAGCAAATGCACATCAGCCAAAGCTGGTGTATCATCTAATAGCTCATACTGGAAGGTGTCTGTGTCCAGTTGCACGAGATCTGGCAACAAAGCCACAGCAACTGCAGTTGGAAAAAAGTATTCCTCAAAGGGCGTACTGCTTCAGACAGTAAATAAATCAGTTACTATATCATGTTCAGCTAACGGAACTATTTCCTAATTTCCTAGTTAGTTATACAAGATAAAGAACAAGGCCACATACCACACGAAATATCTTACAGATTTTTCATATGGTATGTGGCCTTATTTTATCTGTACCGGCCAGACACCCCTGCTAATGCAGATCTTATAACCAGCTCCAACGCAGTAGCAACAACATACAATGCTATGCATATTACCAACTTCACGCCCGTAGAAAGCTTCTCACTTTTAGCAACCATAAACGTCACGACTGCCGCAGTTCCGAGCAGCAAGCCTCCTATGGCACCACCCATTATTCCCCAATATTCTATAAAATATAATACATAAAATACTACTATCCAGGCAGGAGCTTTTTGATTAGCTCCTGCACCATCTGGATATGTTCCCAGATCCATTCCATCCATAATGAGACTGATACCACTCACTGCGCTTATAACCAGATTCAGTTCTTTTCCTGCTAACGGAACTGTATAGTTCAACTGTTTATCTTTTCTTAAGGTGCCTGTTCTCTCCAGTGATCTGAGTTTGAATGCCTCACCACCATTAATAAATATACTTCCTTTCATGTACTCCACCAGATATTGAACACCATCTATCTGTACATTCCAACCATATTTCTTTGTATCTGCCATTGTTTTAGCTCTCCCTTTTCCATTAAATTATTTCTCATTTTGTTTTTTATAAATTTCGGATGCCTGCTCACTCATACTCATTGCCATATTATATGCTGCGGTATTTGTGTCACTAATTGCATTGTATAGCAGCTCAAGTTTACCTACGAATAAGGTCTCCGCTTCGCCCTTCCAATTCTTGTTAAAGCTTTCTGCCGATTGAAATAAACTATCTAGAATATATTGACTTATATTATTTCGGATTCCCAATATACCATTTATAGCAGACTCTATTTGAGCATACTCATAATCTGTTATTTTTTCCAACACAAATCACCTCCCCGCAATGTTTTTATTTTCACTCTTCATGTACTTTATATATTTATCAAATTTTTGCTCTGATAATTTATCAAATACCACCGGCATACATGAACCATCTGACATAGAATAGACTCCTGAAAATTCCGATGAATCAACAAGTGCATATTCAACATTCCCCGGAAGCTTCTCTATACAATCCTCCACCAAAATAAATGTAAATGCACAGACACACAGATCATCACGCAGTGCTTCCACAATTCTATGATTTTCCAATAAAGCCATATCATCTATAAACACTATGTACCGCGGTTTCATATTTTCTACGCCGACTCCATTCAAAGCCTTTCTTTCCTCGATTGCCTGTGCCAGCATGTCTAATACTTTTCCTCTTTTTTCAGGAGTGCCTGCTACAAGACTAATGCCCGTCTCCATCTGAGTTCTCGTGAACGACTCATATTTATTCCACCCCTTACTATTAACACTATCATACACAAATGCAACCTTAAGATCCTCCGGCACTTCACTTACCAAAATCTGCGTAGACAATGCCCTAACTATATCGTATGCCTTCCTCTTGTCACCGTGTCCTACTACGCCAAGTAATCCCACCTCGTCCAGACTTATCGCTTTAGGGATATCATGTATTATTCCGTATTCCTCTTTGAGTTTTTTACAAGTTCTCTTTAACTTAATATTCTGTGGTGTATTTACCATATTGGGAAGTATGATATGCTCTGATATATCCAGATCACCTGTTCCTAGTCTATATGTAAGCATTACATCTCCCTGATTGCGAATCTTTTTCTCTCCCCTCATAATTCTTCTTATCAGATCCTCTGCCGGCACAAACCGTTTGTTCATCCATTCTAAAGCGGCTTCTCTATAAGAAATTATCTGCTTGCTAACATCCTCCAAATAGTTCTCTCTTATTTTTTTTATTTTCTTTCTTGAGGGTCTATTTCGTAAATAATCACGAATACTATCATATAAGACCACAAGAACAATCACTATTCCTACTGGTACAGCCCCCAGAAGCATAAGCGTATATCTTGTAACGGAAGGGCTTGGATGCGGTTCACCTGTCATCTCCATATATTTATAATACGCATACACGCCCAAAACCGCATAAAATGCTAATATTTTTATAGCTGTCCATATATCTTCTTTATTTTTATTAAGTTGGGGAATCGCATGCAATTTGAGATCACTCTCCATGCTTGGAAATCTTTCAATAATATTTTTATTTGTATCTTCTCTAATCATTTCTTACCTAATAAATTTAATTTCAACATCGCTATCTAATGCACACTTTGCTTTCATGTATAGATCTTTTAAATCTCTATTTGATATACTCCGTCCTCTTGCATCAATAACTATTGTCTGCTTTGTTCCTGTGGGCAAATTTGCTTTCATTTTCTGGCTTCTTGTCGTGACATCTTTGATAAGCATTGCCCTTCCACTTTCATTTTGAATATTATAACTTCTGACATCAATACAACTTCCATCCTTATACAATGTCGGACTTATACTTCCTTGAGCATTACGCGTTGATTTTTCTCCATTTAAAAAAGCCTGATTTTGACTGTAACCTTCATTTTTACTTGTAATTTTCCGGACAGTTTTCTCTTTTGTCGAAAGCTTTCCAACCTTGCGCTTTTCTCCTTCCATTGCCTTATTTTTTTCTATACTTTTTGTTCTTTTTACGTCAACAAATTTCTCGCCAATTCCAACAGCAGTATCTATCGCTAAATTATATGTAAAATTCTCTTTATATTGAATTGCGGCATCCTCCAACGAAACGTTTCTACAATGTGATTTCTCTTGGGCGCAATATATGGATGTCGACAAAGCCGAATTCCCCGCCATTACTGCGAAGTTAACGCCATTTACATAACCGGTTATTTTATATTGCTGTAAAAAAGCTGCAGTATTAGTCATCGTCTTTGCACTTTTCACTATAGCCAACGTCTCCCCAAAACCTTCCAGTAATCCAGTGGCTCCACCTTCCAAAGCACCCCACATATATGCATCAGCAAAGGCATCCGCAGGATTTTCTCCATTTTTGCATGCCATATAACATGAATACTCTGCATTCATCATAGATGTTGTTAGAGAACCCCACGCCATGTCTGCCGTTACTGTCTCTATCATAGTTGCTGCTGTTGTACTTGTCATTGTGCCAGTAGACATCGCTGCAGCAGTAACCTCTGGTGCTACAATAGCAATCACCAGCAATCCCACTATTATGCTCGTTCCAATGACTATCTTTCCTTCATTTGTCTTTGTCCACGGGGTAATTGCATATTGATTTCCAAGATCTATACCCATCTGAGTATATGTATCATTACACGTCTTATACTCTTTGTATATATCTTGCAAAGCTTTTGAAAACTTGTTCAACCGATCAGCTTCTTCCACAAACTCATCATAAGTTCTTATAAGTGCTGGCATGTCATATAACTCATCTGCCATTTTGCTGTATCGTATAATATCCATCTGCCTTTTATACATATCTATGTAATCCCCAAAGTTTTTACTGACGTTATTAAATTGTTCTACTTCGTCCTCCAGCTTCTCAAGATGTACATATAGTTCTATACCAGTGCCGTCCATCATTTACCCCTTAATATTACTTTTTAACCCAATATTCCTTTTAGTTAATTACGTCTCCCGACAAAGATTCTCCAATATCCACATTAATTGCTTCCACAGCATCATAGCTTTCTGTAATATTTACAATATCCTTATAGTAATTAGTCATATCGTCTACGATCTCATTCATACGATCTGATTTGTCTGCCATATCTTCATAAATCTCTGTCCATCCATCACTTTCCCAATAACCATTTATTTTGTTGCACGTTTCTATAATACTTCCAAATCGCACAAGCATATCCGCATAGTTCTGCGCAAATAGTTTTTCAAATAGCAACATTTGCCTTAATGGCACCACTATTATTTCTGTATCGCTTTTCACATAACCATTCCTTCCTGAATTTTGCTCGATCAGAGTTCCTGAATCCTATCCAATACAGAAGCTTCACACTTCTCAAACAATTTACACATGTCATAAACGCCATCTATCTTATCCTTAAGATCACTATATAAAGCCTTCATATTGGTCATAGCATTTCGAAATCCTTCATCATAAGTTTTTGCGGCCGGCCCGCTCCACTGTGACGCAAGTTCTTCATATCCACACTGAATAACAAGTCTTTCGCGCATACTCGCATCAATATCGTCCTTCAACGCCTTTATATCCGCATGTAACTGTTTTGTATTAATATTTATTTTTGTCGCCATACTCATCCTCTCCATTTATGTTATATACAGTATCTTACTTTTGGATATAGTTGTCAATATGTATTTAGATAATCTATTTTATGTTGATCAGTATTTATTGTCATCGTTTTTTGCATACAAAAAGCCCCACACCCTACGCAATATCCTGAAGATATCTCATAGTGGTGTGGGGCTTTTGTGTGACTGATGTTCAGGTCAACCGGCTTTTATACGTAGCTTGTTGTGTTAATCTTTACACCAGGGCCCATTGTTGAAGCAATTACAACGCTCTTAAGGTACTGACCCTTAGCAGCAGCTGGCTTTGCCTTAACAATAGCATTTATTAAAGTCTGGAAATTCTCGTTTAACTGTTCCTCTGTGAAAGAAACTTTTCCCACTGGCACATGGATAATGTTGGCTTTGTCAAGTCTGTACTCTATCTTACCAGCTTTGATATCTGAGATAGCCTTAGCTACATCCATAGTAACTGTTCCAGCCTTAGGGTTTGGCATGAGACCCTTTGGTCCAAGTACACGACCAAGACGTCCTACAACGCCCATCATGTCAGGTGTTGCAACAACAACGTCGAAGTCTAACCATCCCTCGTTCTGGATCTTTGGCACGAGCTCGTCTCCACCAGCGTAATCAGCGCCTGCTGCAAGAGCCTCGTCAACCTTTGCACCCTTAGCAAATACGAGAACCTTAACAGTCTTACCTGTTCCGTGTGGAAGAACTACGGCACCACGAACCTGCTGATCAGCGTGACGTCCATCAACACCGAGTCTGAGGTGTGCCTCTACTGTCTCATCAAACTTAGCTGAAGCCATCTTCTTAACTAAAGCAACTGCCTCAGTTGCCTCGTAAGCAGCGGTCTTATCATAGAGCTTGCTTGCATCTACATATTTCTTACTCTTTATCATTATTATAAACCTCCTGTGGTCATATCGGGAGCGACCCTCCCACTAAATATCTGTATTACTCTTCAACTGTAACGCCCATTGAACGAGCTGTTCCAGCGATCATGCTCATAGCTGACTCAAGGCTTGCAGCGTTCAGATCCTTCATCTTAAGTTCAGCGATCTCCTGAACCTTAGCCTTAGAAATTGTTGCAACCTTAGTCTTCTTTGAGTTTGCAGAACCTGACTTGATGTTACATGCCTTCTTGATAAGAAGTGATGCAGGTGGAGTCTTTGTAATGAAGCTGAAGCTCTTATCCTGGTATACTGTGATAACAACAGGAATGATCATGTCACCCTCATTAGCTGTTCTTGCATTGAATTCCTTTGTGAAAGCAACGATATTTACACCGTGCTGACCAAGAGCTGGTCCAACAGGTGGTGCAGGAGTTGCCTTTCCTGCAGGTATCTGTAATTTGATGTATCCTTCTACTTTCTTTGCCATTTTAGCATTCCTCCAAAATACTGTGGTACAATCCACTTGATAATTACAACTTCTTGATATCAGCAAACGCAATATCAACAGTATTCACACGACCAAACATTTCTACTTCGATGGCTACGGTCTGTTTTGCAGTATTAATTGCCTTAATTGTTGCTACTGTGCCTTCCCAGGCACCTGAAGTAACCGTTATTGAGTCTCCCACTTCAACATCGATGACAACCTCCTCTGAGGTCTGATACAGATTGCTCAGCTCCTCATCAGTGAGTGGTACAGGCTTTCTTGGATCTGATCCGACAAATCCTGTAACTCCTCTGGTATTACGTACAACATACCATGTAACATCGTTCATGATCATGTTGATGAGAACGTAACCAGGAAGTATCTTTCTCTCGATCGACTTTGGCTTACCATTCTTAATCTCTGTGGCATCTTCAACCGGAACGACTACCTCTAAAATCTGGTCTTGTAAATTTCTGTTTTCTTTTGTTTTCTCAATATCAGCCTTTACTTTGTTTTCATATCCTGAGTAGGTATGAACAACATACCATCTTGCATTCTCTGCCTCTGACATATTCTCCACCATCCTTTACCCAACTATGAAATTCAAACCAATCTGGATCAACCAATCTACGATAGCTATGATACAGCCGAGTACGACTGAGGAAACAACTACCGCAAATGACTGTCTTGCAAGGGAGCTCTTGTCAAGCCATGTAATCTTCCTGAACTCTCCCTTTAATTCCTGAAACCAGCTTCTCTTGAGAGTATTTGACTTTTCTTCTTTACTAGATTTAGACATAACTCTATTCCTCCTTACTGGTTCAGACTATTTTGTCTCCTTGTGTACTGTATGAGCCTTGCAGAATCTACAGTACTTCTTTGTTTCCATTCTGTCTGGATGCGTTTTCTTATCCTTTGTCATATTGTAATTACGCTGTTTACAATCCTGACATGCCAATGTTATTTTAACGCGCATTTCCACTTACCTCCATTGTTATTTTAAGGCACAAAAAAAAGACCTCTTTCATCGCAAAGTCTACAATAACACAATCGACCTATGCAAGTCAAGAAGTCTTTTATATAATTTCTAGTATATTTGATCCTGTCCGTCTATCTTCCGTTTGTACTCATGTCTTTTATGACATCTATGAGATCCATGTCGGAATCTGTGAGCTTCACATTGGTACAAATGGTCTTGCCCTCTGTATCTGTGATCTTCACTTCTATTATATAGCCTTCCTTTATTCCTGTGGCAGCGGCTGCTCTTAGGAACATAGGGAACTTTGGATGATTCTGGATGAACCGCTCCCAGGCTCCTTTGATCTTAAACATCATTCCCGGATTAAATGCCATATTTATCAACCTCTCTGTAAATCTTACTTATATCAGTATTATTTCAAAAGACCTATCGCTCCGAACAATCCTATACTTCCAAGGTACATGATCACTCCTGCCATGATCACTCCCAGCATGACCATGATAACGCTTTTCTTCCAGTCAAGCTCAAGGAAGCTGGCTGCCAGTGTTCCTGTCCACGCCCCGGTTCCCGGAAGTGGTATTCCCACGAACAGCAGAAGTGCGATATACACTCCAGTGCCGGACTTTGCCATGAGCTTCTGTCCGCCGTGCTCTCCCTTCACAAGACACCATGTGAAGAATTTGCCTATGAATCTCTTGTCTTTTCCCCACTCAAGCACACGTCTTGCAAACCAGTATATAAATGGAACCGGTATCATATTGCCTATGACGCACACTATAAATGACGGTATACTCGGAAGTCCAAAGCCCACCGAATACGGTATGGCGCCTCGAAGCTCAAGTATTGGTACCATGGATATAAGAAATATAGTCAGATATTTTTTTAACATAACGATCCTCTCATTTAATTTTCAAGTCCGGCTCTAACATAGAACGGCTCTGTCACCTCTGTCACTTTCTTACCAAGCATGTTGTCTGCTCTGACCAGTGCCACCTCGATGCCAAATGAATGAGGCTTCATAAGAGGTATGAGTCCGGCAAATACAGGCTTTTCGTCTCCGTTTACCTCAAGAGCAACAAGATACTTATCCTCCTGTCCCTGCTCCTCCATCATCTGTATATACGCTCTGTCAACATTCTCTTTGTCTGCCAGATACTCTCTTGCAGCATCAAGCATCTGTATCGGCTGATACTTTGGTGTTCTGAGCTTGACTGTTGCGCCTGGCTTGATCTTGCTCTGTACAAGTCCTGTACGTGAGCGCTCTCTGTACTGACGGATAAACTCTCCTGATATAAAGCAGTTCTCAGTGAAAGGATTCATAGCTATTCCGCTTATGTTTCCATTTGAATTGAACACAAGATCCTCAAGCTGCTTATATGGAAGTATTATTCTCTGGAAGCCATCGTTAAACTGTGATGAAGCCATCGACTCATAATCTGTGAAGCATGGAAGTACCTTGTCTCCCTGCTCATTTGTCAGAAGTGAGAAGTTGATCTTCACTCCGTCCTGGAATGTAACCTTTCCATTCTCATCAGGCTTTGGCTCCTGGTCAAACTTTGCAGGAACTATAAATACTGCATGGACCACTGACTCAAAGAGCTGCTTAAGTGTATCCTTGTTCTCATTTTCTCTAACTGCGTGCATAGCCTCAACAAGCTCCACGTTCTCAATCTTTTTTCCAATGTCTTTTACGTCCATCTCGTTATCCTTTCATTAATTAATTGTGTATTATCTCTTCTCACCGTAATGCTCGTTGTAAAGCTTCACCGCTTCCTCATAGTGCTCTTCATCAGCCTTTGCCTGATCTGATCTCTTGGACAACACAAGGTCCGGTCTCACATCCGGCATGCTCTGGCCTATCCTTGAGGTAAATTCCGTAAAGAACTCCTGGCCACCTGCATATGATGCCATCGGTATAGCCACCATTCCCTTTGAGGTCGCAAATATGTATCCTCTGTTCACGTGATAGAACGGCTCTACAACGCGCTCATTCTCTACTATATCATCTATCTCGTATTTTCTCCACATAAATGGTATCTTACTGAAATATATCGCCTTGTCATCCATCTTCACCGCCGATGATACCGCTATCCTACAGAATATCGCAAGTATAACGCTCACACAGAATGCAAGTATGACTGCAATCCTTCCCATACCTTTATTGAGACTGTCCACTCCAAATACAGCCATCACAATGAGAAACAGTATGAGCAGGCTTACTATGAATACCATAGGTCCAACTGTGGAATAACCTCTCATAACTCCGTTCTTATTCTTGCGGCA
This sequence comes from Coprococcus sp. RTP21281st1_F1_RTP21281_210402, assembly GCF_040915325.1. Taxonomy (NCBI): domain Bacteria; kingdom Bacillati; phylum Bacillota; class Clostridia; order Lachnospirales; family Lachnospiraceae; genus Coprococcus; species Coprococcus sp. RTP21281st1_F1_RTP21281_210402. The sequence goes on along the minus strand of NZ_JBCPDQ010000016.1, from coordinate 25,137 downwards.
TTTTCCGTAGTAGCTTATTCTTGAAGGCTTCATACCGAGATCCTCTCCACACAGAGGACAATACTTCTGGTTGACCGTACAGTTTGCCGGTATTGATTTGCCGCAGTGCGGACATCTGAAGAATATGGTGTTTATAATGCCTGATATAAGCGCAAGCACTACGAACAGAATCCAGCCCATGCTTATATTTCCTGCAAATGCAAATCCAAATATACACAGCACTCCTACTATTGGCAAAGCTGTAGACAGTAACTTTGATATATAAAGCTTCATCTTTCTCCTCCAAATCTAACAGCGGCGTCTATCCCTGCCGCCATCTCTGACCTGTTAAGTATAACATAATTCATCTTTTTTTCAATATTCCAGCGAAAAGAGCTGTCTGCACAGCATTTTGCCGGATTCCGTGGCAAATATATTATCGTATGCCGTCCTTATAGTATCTGCGTCCGCCTTATCCTCATACATGTTGACGAGGAAATCGGCCTCCACCAGTATCAGATAATCCAAACCGTCTATATTCCTGTAGGTGTGGTGATGTGCCACCAGATAACATGCCCTCTCCACTGCGGCATCTTCTGCACCTGCCTCTCTGAGCAGCCGTCTTGCCTCAGGAGGTCCCTCCTGTTCCTGCAGCTTGCCATTATTATATCCATATTTCAGTTCTGCGTTCTTTATGCCTATATCGTGGGCAAGTGCTGCGATCTCCAGGACCTGCATCTCGTCGGGCTCCATGCCCTCCATCTCAGCTATCAGCTTCGCAAATGAATGAACCTTCAGGAAGTGATGTACCCGTCTGGAATCCCCGGCATAGTATTCAATCATTTTCTCTTTTACTATAGAAACCAAATTTCGTGCCATGTCATCATCCGCCTTTCTTTATGACTCGTATCATTCTAACACCACTATTTGTGAATAGTCTATACAGTTTATAAACATTTAATCTTCCTTACGCCCGGATTTTCTGTTACTTCTATAATATATACTTCCGTAAGTTGTTTTTTATTGACTATAATAGTATAATTTTAGGTTGGAGATAAACTATCAACACAAGTGATACAAAACATTGGAGATTTTATTATGGACACACGTTCAATTGGAGTATTCGACTCAGGGCTCGGCGGAATAAGCGTTCTCCGCGACATCGTGGAGCTCATGCCCTGTGAAAATTATATATATTTTGGCGATTCGGCACACGCACCTTACGGAACAAAGACCAGAGAGGCTATTCTTGAGAGATCGGAGCAGTGTACCAATTTTCTTCTCGCAAAGGATGTGAAGGCGATCGTCATCGCCTGCAACACCGCCACAAGTGTTGCAGCCTCGACACTGAGACAGCAGTATCCTTCCATACCGATCATCGGTATTGAACCGGCTCTGAAGCCTGCGGTTCTGTGGAAGGAGCACGACAAGGTAGCTGTCATGGCGACGCCAGCCACGCTTGCTCTCCCAAAGTTCCAGGAGCTCATGAAGGTATACTCGAAGGAATCTGATATTTACCCGGTTCCATGCCCGGGACTTGCGGATTATGTGGAAAAGGGAATTTTTGATGGTGAGGAGATCACAGAATTTCTGAAAGGACTGCTCGCCCCATCTCTGGAGAAGCATGTGGATGCAATCGTTCTCGGCTGCACTCATTATCCTTTTGTGGAAAAGGTTATACAGCGCATAGCCGGACCTGATGTGAAGATATTCAATGGAGCCCACGGCACCGCCCTGGAGCTTCAGAGGAGACTGCGCATCGCGGAACTCCTTACACCTTCCATAGAGAAGGGTGCTGTGGAGTTCTACAGCAGCAGCACAAACCCGGAAACCATTAAACTTTGTCACCAATTGTTTGAAGCGTAATTGACAGACGGCTCAAAACATATATCCAACATAAAAAAGTCCGTGTATGTACATGGTCAATCACGTTCTACAGCTGTCGCTTCAAGCATTTCTATATGCATGCGGCTCCGCACGCGATAAGGGCGTTTGCGTGCTATGCCTTAGCACAGAAATGCTCGAAGCTCGGCTGTATTCACTACCGATTGTCCATGTACATACACGGCTTTTTTGCTGAATATATGTTTTGAGCCTGACTACGACTTATTATTCAAAGCTGGTTCTCAGAATTGTTAAAATGCATATGGGCGATCCCAGACTTTGAGTTTCGTGCCGATATCATGTACAAGGGCGTAGGTGTAACACTCATATGCCCAGGCGACGTCCTCTGTCGGCATGCCCTCTATAGACACGAGTATTATCTCATCGTCGGATTCACGGCCAGGCTTCTTGCCGCGGATTATCTCTCCAAATGTAGTAAGAGAATTCCTCTCGATCAATCCATCCTGCACCATATAGACGAAGTCCTCTCCCATGCAGCCTGTGTGGAGTCTGTTGCCCTCCGCATCATATCCAACATTATCTTCCTCTGCGTAGTTCTCGTACATTCCGTAGTTGTCTATGACTTTTTTCAAGTCAACAATACTCTTATGCTCCATATTGAAGGTACTTGTAGAGATGACCAGCGCTCCGGGCTTGAGCCACTCTCGCTTGTACTCTGGCCACTCGCCCTCCTTGCATGAGACTGCCTCAGTTATGATGTCGGCATCCTTAAGTGCCTCCTCCATATCCTTGCACAGAACTATATTTTTTACCTGAGGATAATTTTCCTCTATGTACTCTTTCATTTTAATCGCATTTGCCGATGTCGGTGAGCTGCCCTTTATCTTGATGGTGTCTATGTCAAATCTCTGTGACATGATGGCTCTCAGACTTGATCTGCATATGACTCCGGGGCCGACCAATGTGAGTACCTTTGAGTCATCCCTTGCAAGCAGCTTTGCCGCAAGTCCAGGCATAGCACCTGTTCTCATAGAACTAAGAAGATTTCCGGACATATATGCCAGAGGTTTTCCTGTCTCCACATCGTTGAGCATCATCATCAGTATGGAACGAGGGAGCCCTATGGCTCTGTTGTTGCCATTTGAACCATACCACTTCTCTCCTGCCACATGGAATCTTCCGCCCAGGTATGCAGGCATGGCGATGAATCTCCTGTCTCTGGCATTGTTGACCGGGAAATTCTCTATCGGTGACTTCTTTGGGAAGTACAACATAAGGCCATGTGCGTCATTGTACGGACCACCCATGAGGAAATCTCCGTCCTCCATGAGTCCCATGGTCTCCTCCATGACATCCACACATCTTCCCGGGTTGAGAACACCCGCATCTATCATATCCTCCTCACTGAGGTAGAGGAAGCTTATATTCTGCTTGTCTGTTTCTATATTGCTCTTTCTTCCTGCCGCTTCTGATTCTACATCTCGGTTCTTCATAATCCTTACCAAACCTTTCTCTCGTCATATATCAGCTGTTTTTTATTATTTTGCCGTGAATCTCTTTTGACGCACGACACATGATCACTATACATACAATGGACACTGCACTTATCACTACGCTGGAATCCATGAGCACTGTAAGTCCGTATCTGGAATTTATCCATCCACACAGCAGAGCTCCTATCCCCTCTCCGGCTCCCACCGTAAATGCGTTTATCAATGACATTCCCTTCACCACATCAGCGGGTGACAGCATCTCTTCTATAAGATACACACTTCCGGAATAGAATAACCCAAAGCCCAGCATCTCGCACCCCTGGGATATGACGATCACCCACACATTGTCCGAGAATGCCGCGAACATGTTCTTGAATGTCATGAACACCGCACAGCACAGCATTATCTTGTCAAGAGATATCCGCTTTCTGAATTTTATGAGCAGGAATGCCGACGGGACTTCACTGACCGCCATCACGAACTCAGCCAGTCCATAATGAAAATTATTGCCACCCAGGCGTTCAAACACATTTATCAGGAATGTCGTTCCAACATTATATCCCATGAACATAACCGCTGAACCTATGAGAAACCACCTGTACTTCGGGTATGTTGTGAGCAGATATCCTGCGGTGTGTACCTCTGTTTTCCGGGTCTCCGTGATGTTTGCTGCAGCTATTCTCTCTCTTGCGCCCAAAGCCCTGCAATCGCTGCAGGATGATGTATCATCCATGACCAGCAGCACCGCCAGCATCATGGCGGTGAACAGCATCTGTAGTATCAGAAGCCTGTTCGCATCATACCTGTCACAGAACCCCCCAAACAGCACACATGCCACAGCCCACGCGCAGGAACCTGCTGCCCTGCATATAGGGTAGTTGATATTTCTGCCGTCGTTCATATACTTTATGGACAGGGAATCTATAAGCGGTGATATGCATGTAAATGTTGCACCAAATCCGATGAACAGCGTCACTGTCTGTACAAACGATAATTTATACTCATAAAAAACAGATGTCAACAGCAGCGCCACAACAGTCAGCACTGAGATGATATATTTTAACTGGATACGTTCTGCATGCCGGTCGGAAAATACACCTATGATTATCTGAAACACTACAGTTGAAAATAATTTTACCGCATTTATTACTCCTATCTGTCCGTCCGTAAAACCTTTGTACTGCAGCATCTGCGTGAGGTATGCGTACGCAGATGCCGCACAGGTCCAGAACATCATCTGTAATATTGCATATTTTATATTGAGCTTCGCGTTTTTCTTTTTTATAGATGTGTCTACGCGTATCTTCTTCTGCAATCCCATAGGCTGTTCCTATCTGGATGATTTGATCTCCATGACCGCATCTGTCTCAGCTGATATCGCATCTGCATCAAATGTATTTATCATAAATATTCTCTTCTTCATATCATCTGTGAGCACACACAGTGGACTGTTTTTCAGGTCATCATCCAGATATTCTACTGCTGCCTTATTGGCACAGATGAACTGAAATTCATTTGTGAGTTCTGCGGATATGTCAGGTCTCAATATAAAGTTAAGGAACAGCTCTGCCTCCTCTTTGTGCTTTGAGCCTTTGAGCAGGACCATTGTATCCATTGAGAGTGAACACTGCTCACCATCCATGACTACCTCAAGATCCGGATTCTCCTTCATCGCCTGAAGTGCCTCGCCGCTGTACATGAGAGCAACTGCTACCTCTCCCTTTGCCATACTGTCTCTCGTGTCTGTTGACGCTGCAAATGCCTTGATATATGGATTCAGCCCACTTATATAATCCTTTGCCTTTGCAATATCATCGAGGTTGCCCGATGTAGGATCAAGGTCGCATCCCAGCAGACCTACACTCATAATAGCCTGGGAATCATCCACAAGCAAAATATTATTCTTCAGATTATCATTCTTCAAGTCGTCCATCTTATGGATCTCTATACCATAGTCGTCCAGCATCTTTTTATTTGCTATCCATACACATGATGTTCCCATATATGGAACACAGTACTCTCCATCCGGATCACACTGCATTGTCCTGTAAGTCTCATCGATATTGTCATAATTGGTGATCACATCCTTGTCCAGAGGCTCAAGCAGATCATTTGCCTTCATAGATTCTATGTAGAAGTTTGAAGGTACTGCAATGTCATATTCTGATCCGCCTCCCGCCATGAGCTTTGCCAGCATCTCGTCATTCGACTCAAATGTAGTCTCCACTACCTTTATGCCATATTCCTCCTCAAATTTATTGAGAACATCTTCACTCATATACTCTGACCAGTTGTACAGATATATCTCCTTTGCGTATCCGTCTGCAGTTTTCTCTTCTGAATCGCTGCCACATGCTGTCATCGTAAATACCATTGTCGCTGCAAGTGCTGCAGCCATCATTTTTTTGATTTTTCCTCTTATCATAGTCATTTCCTCCTTTTATTGAACACCAGTCTGGTTGTTTATTCTTACGCCCAGACTTTCTCACCACATATATAAGTGGCTGTAACCTGTGTCTTGTAGATGTCTTCCTTCGGGATAGTAAGGACATCCGAATCCAGCAATACGAAGTCGGCATCCTTGCCTGCTTCAAGGGATCCCTTTGTCTTCTCAAGCCTGTTCTGGTATGCTCCGCCATATGTGAGGACCTGAAGACCATCCTCAACACTTATCGTCTCGCCGGCACCCATCTCTTCCATCTCCGGATGTCCGGGCTGTTTTCTGTTCACCATGAGATGAAGTGCATCCATAGTTCTCGGTGGAACCGTTACAGGGAAGTCGCTGGCACAGCTTGTGACGATTCCAGCATCTGTGATGGATCTCATATAGTATTCCTTGGAGGCTCTTTCTTCTCCGAGAAATGGCTTCTCCAAAGTGTCATAATACACGCTGTTCCTGAAGTGCCAGTATGGATTGGTGACCGCTACCACACCAAGGCTCTTCATCCTGTCCACATGCTCCGGCACCATGACCTGAAGATGTGTTATGGCATTTCTGTAATCCCTGTCTGTTTCTGTCTGTCCGTACTCATATGCATTCAGCACCTCGTCTATCGCAGCATCGCCGATTGCGTGTGCATGTACATCGTATCCCGCATCAAGAGCACGTTTCACCGCCGCATTTGTCCTCTCCTGGCTGAGCATCGGCTCACCCTTATCTCCTGGGGCATCCGCGTAATCATCTCTGAGAAAAGCTGTATGACCTTCCACTACTCCATCTGCAAATATCTTTAACGTGTTCACCTGTATCTTAGGAACATACCGGAACTTCTCATGATACTTTGCAAGTTCAGCAAACACATAGTCCTCATCATCAACAGGCTCCAGCGTGTAACCTAACCTGAATGTCACCTTTAGTTTTCCCTCGCTGTTAAGCTTTGCATATCCGGCAAATCTTCTGTCATAGTTCTGTTTCTTGTCAAACATTGGCTCAAATGCTATTGTGACGCCATTTGACAAGGCTATATCCTGATAACATTCTATGGCATGTGCAAAGTTGTCAGCAGTCATCTCAGGCAGCACCGCACTGAACAGATTGCCCGCCATCTCCTTGAACCATCCCGTTGGTCTGCTTGTTCCCGGATACCTCACTATCACACCATTGGGAACCTCAGCGGTAGTTTCATCAATCCCGACAAGTTCCATAGCTTTGCTGTTCACCCAATATGAGTGGTGATCCTCGCTTATCATGACCATCGGCACATCCGCCGATATGTCATCCAGTATGTCAGCGGTCGGTCCCAAGGATCCAAATACTCCATTTTCAAAACCGGAACCGCTCACAACCTTCTCGTCAGGGTGGCTCGCCATATAATCTTTTATCGCCGTCACATAATCGTCTATGCTCTCCTTATTTGCAAGGCTGACACCGTACACTATCTCAGTGGTGCTTGATATGTGTGCATGTCCCTCTGTCATTCCCGGTATCACAAGTCCTTTGTCATGTTCTATAACCTGTGTATTTTCGCCTGCATAGCGTTCTGCACCGGCTCTGTCACCCACGTATATGATCTTTCCATCGGCGACCGCTATAGCCTGCGCCAGACTGCGTTTGCTGTCCGCCGTATAGATTTTTCCATACACTATAAGGTCTGCTGTCATCTTTGTCGTTTCATCCATTTGTTACGCCTCCTTGCCATATATGTCTTCGGAACATATTCTGTATTCCCGAATTACTGCGCATCTATCTTACGGAATTACTGTGCATCTATCTTGCGGATGTCTCTTATCTCCCTGCGCTTTGATATAAACCTTCCAAGTGCCCCCGCAAGGAGGTAGATCACAACTATTCCGACTATCATCAAAGTTGATATGACATATACATTTGTTGTGATCTTGCCTCTGACCATTCCGTATACCTTGATAGGGAACGTGATATCCCCGGCTCCGGATACGAAGTAGCTGATTATTACATCATCTATCGAGAGAGTTATGGATAGCAGCGCTCCGGATATGATTCCAGGTGTCAGCATCGGGATGGTGACACGCTTTAACGTATGCCACTGATTTGCCCCGAGATCCATTGCCGCCTCCTCTATAGAGCTGTCAAAATTCGCAATTCGTGATCTCAGTGTGATGATGACAAATGGCAGACAGAATGTAACGTGTGCGAACACCATGGTCGCAAATCCCATGGTCATGCCCATCTTGGAAAACGATGCCAGTGAGGCAAGACCTATAACCAGCTCCGGGATGACTATCGGCACGTACAGAAGTCCGTTGATAAACTTCTTGAGCTTGAACTCGTACCTGTAAAGTCCTATGGTTGCCAGAGTTCCTAGAACCACCGATATGACCATGGACACTAACGCCAGCTCTATGGACAGCCAGAAGTTCTTCAGAAGTGAGTCCCCCTGGAACACCTCCAGATACCACTTGAGTGTGAATCCGTCAAACACCATATTTGTATTGTTCTTGTTGAACGAGAACAGGATGATGACAAATACCGGCATGTACAGGAACAGATATACAAGTGCCATGAATATGATCGATCCCGCGCCCATCTTCTTCTTTTCTTTTCGCTTCATATCCATCCCTCCTTATGCCAGATCATCCAGATCTCCAACCTTGCTGTACGCCTTTAGCACAACCAGAGTGAAGATGATCAGAAGTACCGAGAACGCTGCGCCCAGTGGCCAGTTACGTGCCACAAGGAACTGGTTCTGTATCAGATTGCCAAGATATGCGGCGCTGCCGCCACCCATAACATCCGATATGAAGAATGCTCCAAGGCTCGGTATGAATACCTGTATCGTTCCTGCAAATATTCCCGGGAGCGTCATCGGGAGTATGACTCTGATAAATGTTTTTATCTTCCTTGCCCCCAGATCGTATGACGCCTCAACCAGCGAGTGGTCGAGCTTTGATATGCTGCTCTGCAGCGGAAGAACCATGAACGGGAAGAAGGTATACACCATTCCAAAGAGGACCGCCCCCTCCGAGTACATCATCTGCATCGGCTGGTCTATGATTCCTATCTTCATCAACAATGTATTTACAAAGCCGCTGTCTCTCAGTATATTTGACCATCCATTCAGTCTGATAAGACCATTTACCCAGAATGGCAGCATGATGAGAAGCGTGAGCATTCCGCGTATCTTGTCCGGCACCTTGCACAGCATGTAAGCAAATGGATAAGATATGATGAGGCATATCACGCTTGTCTCAAATGCCATGACAATCGACTTCCACATGACCGTCAGATACAGCGGATCAAATATCTTCTTATAGCTGTCAATTGAGAACTTGCCGACAACTCCGCCATATGCCCCCTTTGTCATAAAACTTATGACCACAACATATATAAGTGGGATGAGAAGGAAAAACAACAGCCACAGAGATGTTGGACCAACCATACACAATATCGGCAGAGTGTTCTTTTTCTCCTTTTTCTTTTTTTCTTTCATAGCAAAGCCTCCTTGCATAGCCGAAACTAAATCCGGTTATCATTACACGCAGATATTTCTTATTTAAGAACTGCATCCTCTATGGCGTCGTACATCTTATCCTCCTTGGTGTGTATGACAACCGCCTTGTCCGGCTCCCAGTACACTGACACTGCCGTGCCATCAGGATATACCGTGGCATCAGGATGATTGTTGACCTTGACTTCCTTGCCATTTGGCAGTTCCACTATAGTCTTAAGGACCGAACCAACATAGATCTGATCCTTGACGATTCCTTTCAGTGTAAATCCATCCACCGGCTTGTCTGACAGATGCGTATTTTCGGGACGTACCGATATGTACACGATCTCTTCCTTAACAAATCCCTCGCCCTTCGCTCTGACCTTTCCATTCTCCATCGTAAGCCCAAGATCAGTGCCTTCTATGGTGTCCACATTTGCCTCGAATATATTGGACTCTCCTATGAAGCTTGCAACAAATTTGGTCTGTGGATTCTCGTATATCTCTTTTGCCGTACCGATCTGCTCGAAGTGTCCCTGATGCATGACAGCTATCCTGTCGCTCATAGTAAGCGCCTCTTCCTGATCATGGGTTACATACACAAATGTGATTCCCAGCTTCTTCTGCAGCCTCTTGAGCTCCACCTGCATCTGCTTTCTTAGTTTCAGATCAAGTGCTCCGAGTGGCTCATCAAGAAGCAGTACCTTCGGTGAGTTTACCAGTGCCCTGGCAATTGCAACTCTCTGTTTCTGTCCACCTGACATCTGCGATGGCTTTCTCTTCTCAAATCCATGGAGCTGCACCAGATCCAACATTTCCAGAACCTTTTTCTTTATCTCCTTCTTGTCCATCTTCTTCTCAACAAGGCCAAATGCTATGTTGTCAAAGACTGTCATGTGAGGGAAAAGAGCGTAACTCTGAAACACCGTGTTGACATCCCTGTTGTACGGCGCCAGCTCTGTGACATCCTTATCTTCTATGTATACATTTCCCTCCGTGGGTGTTTCAAAACCTGCAATGATACGAAGTGTGGTCGTCTTGCCACAGCCTGATGAACCAAGCAATGTCAGAAACTCTCCCTCGTATATGTCAAGGCTGATGGGCTTCAGCACCTGATTGTCGCCAAATGACTTTGTTATATTTTTAAGCTGTACTATTGCTTTTCTCTCTTCCATCAGCAACTCACCTCACTCTTTTCTAAAGTAGTAATCAAAGTATTGATTCTCCATGTTCTCCTGTCCTTATCCTCATGACATCGTCAACATTTGTTATAAATATCTTTCCGTCTCCAACCTGACCAGTGGAGAGTTTCTCACATATCTCTGTGAGTATGTCATCCAGATCCTCGTCAAGTATCACGGTCATGACGTAGAGCTTTGGCAGGAGATTGATCTCCATCCCAAGCTTCTTGAATTCTTCACTGTAGCCCTTCTGGTGTCCGCAGCCCATGGCCGACATGACGGTGAGTCCGCTGTATTCATTCTTGCTGAGTATCTTCTTGAGTGGCTCAAGCTTCTCTGGTCTGATGATGAGTTCTATCTTCTTCATATCCATTCCTCCTTACAAATAAAAAAGAGAGCAGCGGAGTCATATTCCTATGAGCTCCTTTGCTCTCTTCCATGTGTTCTTGCTTTTAATTTTCACTCATTGTAGAGTCTGGTATAATACCAAGGTCAATGTTTTTTGTCATTTCTTTAATTGTTTATTTTATTCGGTGGATGTGGTTTATTTTGGCAACTGAGATTTGAACCTACTTAATATTGTTAACCCAGTCAGTTGTCTCATGCCTGTAACCTTTTTATCCTTTTCTGCCAGTTTCATTCCTGTTTGCAAAAAAATTATCCCTGGGCGGGCTTTTTTGACCGTCCAGGGACAATCCGATTCTTTTCTTGATATTAATTGCTGAATATCTTGGGAAGATCACTATCACCATGTTCCTGAAATATGTAGAGCTGCGGATACTCATCGCTAACCACATAATCTATGGCTGAAGTGATTGCTCCCTCACCGTCAAAGGACGTCTCCGATGAGTACGCTGCCATGTTAGTCTGTGTAACATAGTTATCACTGTATGGAGCGTATTGCCAGTACAACAACAGATATTACAAATGAATACGATCCGTTCCTAAGAGCAGTTCTGTTTTTTATGCTCACTTTATAGCAAAAGGCCACGGTCTAACATTCACCGTGACCTTTGAAGCTCTAAATCTGCTATATGAAAAAATCCCGTTCTTAAAACTACCTCATATATGGCGCATCCCACAGCTTAAGCTTTGTTCCGATGCCTTCCCTCAGAGCTCTCTGGTAGCACTCATAGCCCCAGCCGACATCAAGGATCGGCATGCCGCCAAGGCTCACAAGAAAGATCTCGTCATCACTCGTTCGTCCCGGCTCGAGGCCACGCATTATGTTTCCCAGATGTCTGATCTCACTCTTCTCTATCCAGCCATCCGTCACCATATTTACAAAGTGTATGCCTGGTGTTCCAAGTGATATCCTGTTGCCATCCTCGTCCCACTCCTGATACACATTTACATATTCCTCATACATCTGTATATTGTCTACAACCTTCGTCACGTGGTCCCTGACAAACTCCAGATCCATATCCATGGTTCCAGATGATATGATCGTGCATCCAGGCTTCACCCATGCCGGATCTATGACAGGCCATTTTCTCGGTTCAACAGATACCGCCTCCGCTATGATATCTGCATCCCTCACGGCCTCCTCCAGAGTATCGCAGATGATTATCTCCTTGAGACTCTTATAGTTCTCCCTGGCGTAATCCGTCAGTTCATGGGCTGTGTGCGAAGTCTTTGAGCTGCCCTTGATCTTCAACACCTCCAGGTCCGGGAACTTTGCCATGATAGCCATGAGACTTGTCCTTCCTATGACTCCTGCGCCGAGGATCGTCAGAACCCTGCTATCCTTTCTTGCAAGATACATGGCAGTAAGCCCTGGCATCGCTCCGGTTCTCATGGCACTTAGGAGATTGGCTGACATGTACGCAAGCGGCTGGCCTGTCTCCACGTCATTCAGTGTCGCCATGAGTATGGATCTCGGCAGACCCTTGTGCGAATTTCTGCCATTTGAGCCATACCACTTCTCACCGCACATATGAAATCTTCCTCCGAGATATGCCGGCATCGCCATGAATCTCCTGTCCGCCGAGTCCGCAAGCGGGAAGTTCGGAATGTCCGACTTCTCCGGAAATATGAGCTGTACACCGTGGTCGTTATGCGCTCTGCCGCCCATGAGATAGTCTCCCTCGCTGAGGAGTGTTATGACCTCCCCTATGGTGTCCACAGCTCTGTCCGCATCGAGTACACCCGCCTTTATCATGTCCTCTTCATTCAGAAATAAGAATTCAACCTTGCTGTCCATACTGCCACCTCCTGCTGTAATTCCTGTCATCCACAAAATATCTGATCTTTGTTAGCCATTACCACAGTCCAACTGTATATATATCAAATCATGCATTTTGCGATGTTGTTACTTTACGTTTTTAAAACATCTTCTATAAATCTCCACTACATCAGACTTCGTCAGAGGCACCCTGCAATGCTCAAGGTCCTCTGATGCCGCCTTCTCAGCCATCTCGTCAAAGTCCTTCTCATAAGGCACGCCCAGCTCGCCGAGATCCGAGGTCAGACCCATATCCTCATATAACTTCTGTGTCTTTGATATTGCTTCTCGGGCTATATCATAAGGGGCCTTTGTCTTTTCTATATCCCATACATTCACGCCGTAATTTACCAGAACCGGAAGGCTCTTCTCGTTAAGAATGTAATCCATCAGAACCGGCGTGATGATCGCAAGTCCGTGTCCATGTGTTATATCATAGTAAGCACTCAGCTGATGCTCTATGGAGTGCGCCGGCCATGGGCCATCCTTGCCACACGCTATGAATCCGTTTATCGCCCACTCAGATGCCCAGAGGATATTTGCTCTGGCGTCATAGTTGTCCGGCTCTGAGACTGCCACCGGGCCGTACTTTATAAGGGTTTTAAGAAGAGCCTCCATCATGCGGTCCTGCATGTATGTGTCTCCATTATCTGCAAAATAAACCTCAAATATATGGTTCATGATATCCGCCACACCTGCTGCCGTCTGGTATGCAGGAACGGAAAATGTATACTCAGGGTCAAGTATCGCATAAGCAGGATAGAGCAGATCGGATGCGATATCCTTCTTCTGCTTTGTCTCCTCATTTGTGATAACTGCAAATGGATCCATCTCAGAACCCGTCGCAGCCATAGTCGCGACAGCTATGATCGGCATAGCATTCTCTATCTTCTCCGGGTGTCCGACCAGATCCCATGGATCACCGTCATAGCACGCTCCGGCTGCTATAGCTTTGGAACAGTCTATTGTACTTCCGCCTCCCACAGGAAGTATCACCTTCACATCATGCTCCAGACACATCTGCACACCCTTCTTCACCGTTGTGAGTCTCGGGTTGGGTTCTACACCCGAAAGCTCAATATGGGAAATGTGACTACAGTCAAGTAACTTGATTATCCTGTCGTACAGCCCTGTTCTCTTTATACTTCCGCCTCCGTACACCAGCAGAACACTGTCTCCGTATTCGCTGATGTACCCTGGCAGATCATCAATGGCGCCCTTGCCAAATGATACCTTTGTCGGAATATTATAAAAAAAATTCTCCATGTTATATCTCTCCTTTAGCTTATTGTTATTATTGATACTTTTGCTCTGTGGAGTACCTATTATATTGCTCAACAGAATTGCTTCATCAATAATATACGCCTCTGATCCATATGCTGTCTACCTGACAGCCTTGAATCTGTCATACCGTAGAGATGATATATCCACCACAGTCTTCTCGCCGAGCACCATCTGTGAGAGCATCAGTCCAACAGCCGGTGCCGTTCCAAATCCATGCCCTGTAAATCCACATGCCAGTATAAGTCCCGGGACCTCGTCAACCTCGCTTATGACTGGAACACCATCATAGCAGAGATCAAGCCATCCGCCCCAGGTCCTTACGATCTTGGCATCAGCCAGCATCGGTATGTATCCCATGATCGCCCTGCATCCGGCAGATACGGTGAGCGGTGAAGTCCTGAGCTCATCAAGTCCCATGTCCGTTGTCTCCTCAAGTCCCGAATCTGAGCCAAATACAAATGATCCGTGCTGTGACTGATGTCCGTAAAAGTCAGCGGATGCAACACCAAGCATGATGTCGAACATGTGCGGCTGCACCTCCGTAACCAGCGCCTCCTCAAAATACTTTGTCATCGGCACATCTATTCCAACTGTCCTTGCAATGAATCTGCTCTCATATCCGGCAGCCAGTATGACCTTGTCCGCCTCGAACACCTCACCTGATTCCAGTATGACCTTTCTGAGTTTTCCTTTCACCTTCTCAAGTGCAGCCACCTTTGCATCTGTGAAGAAATTTACCCCGAGCTCCGTTGCCCTCTTGTAGTACGCCAGAGTCGTCAGCATAGGATTGGCATGTCCATCCGTAGGACACCAGCTTGCGCCGATTATCTCGTCAGAGAGATATGGGCAGATCTCCTTCACCTCTTTGCCATCTATGATCTTCATGTCAAGTCCGAGAGAGTTAGCATTTGCCGCAAGATTCCTGAGCTTTTCCATATGGGCATCAGTCTTGCCAAGTCTTAAGTTGCCCTTCTGATAATACTCCACGTCAACTCCAAGCTCCTCGGAAAGTGTCGGCCACATATTCTGCACTGCATACATAGCGTATGGCAGCTCCCTTACATCTCTTCCTGACTGTCTGACTCCGCCTCCGTTTCGTGAAGATCCTCCGTGTCCTATGCTTGGACTGCCCTCAAGCACTATGACATCCTTCATCCCAGCCTTTGCCAGATAGTAAGCAGCAGCGCATCCATTTACACCACCGCCGATTATTATAACCTCTGCTGTATGTTTACTCATGAGCCTCACCTCCATCTCTCGCAAGTATGCGCATCTCTGTAGGTCTCATAGGTGCCCTGGACGTGGCCGGCTCTATGTCAAGAGGTGACACATGAAGTTCCCTTGCCACAATACCCTTCACCAGCTTGCCACAGGTCTGTCCCTGACACAATCCCATCCCACACCGGAGGAATCTTCTTATCTCTTCTATCGTCAGCATTCCCGCATGGACTGCCTGCCTTATCTCGCCCTTTGTGACCTCCTCACACCTGCACACCAGTATGTCGTCATCCGGTGCCGGAACATAAGGTCCTATGGCATCAAGTTTTTCTCTGATATCTATCATAACCGCACCTCCTTGAAAAATCTTGCCTTCATCACCATGTCCTTCGGCACCTTCATGGTCAGCAGATTGGTATGGTCAAATGCTTTTGCACTTCTGACACTTACGACCTCCGCCTCGCACACCTCATGACCATCACGGCCAAGTGCCACGCCCTTTGTTCCTTTCTCTGGTATCGGAAGAAACTCATATGGAAGTGTCACCGTTCCATAGCCATCCCCGGTGTCCTCGTCCACCAGGAATATGGCCTGTCCTGAACAGCTTGCAACGCACATGCCACATCCTATACATGGATTTTCCGTCACTGTCGGAAGAGAGGTTATATTTGCCCCTATGCTTATGCACCCCTTCGGACACGCATCCTGGCACGGGTTGCACGGGATGTTCTGGGTGCACTCTATAACCGGATGTATTCCCTTCCTGTGAGTCACTCCAGGATATCTCTCTATCTCGTCATCTGCCACAAAGCCGTGCTCCAGCAGATTCATCGATACATCTATGCCTTCCTCTGTTTTCTCGATCAGCTTGCCCCTGTTCTTCGGTGCAAACATTCCCTCACGGAGGCTTCCAAGTGCATCCTCAAGCTCCGATGCACGCGCTTCCATCTCTGATTTATCTATAAACCCGAGATCCTGAGATATGACAGATCCCGCTATCCTGCCCTCGATCATGGCTGAGCTTGCCTCCTCGATTCCGGACACATCCCCGGCTGCAAATATTCCCGGCACTGAGGTTCTGCCCCATTCGTCACACTCAGGAACGTATCCCCCCGGAGTATCCTTCATCTTTACGCCCGCCTGCTTTAAAAGCTGTGACATAGGTGAAAGACCAACGGCAACGCATATTGTATCAACGTCAAATGTCTTTTCTGTTCCCTCTATGAAATTGAAGTGGCTGTCGACCTGTGCGATCTTCACTCCTGTCACCCTGTCGGCTCCACTCGCCTCAACTATTGTATGTGACAGGTAAAATGGAACTCCACATCTCGATATCTTCGCAGCATGTACTCCGTATCCTCCGATCCTCGGTGCCGCATCAACCAGTGCCACTACCTCACAGCCTGCCTGCATGAGCTGATAGCTGACTACAAGTCCTACATTTCCTGAACCGAGCATCAATATCCTGTTACCCGGCTTTATGTGGTGAAGATTCATCATAGTCTGAGCGGCACCTGCGCCGATGACTCCCGGAAGTGTCCACCCCTTGAAGGTTACCATGTTCTCGCTGGCTCCTGTTGCCACAAGCACACTGTCGCCCTTGAAATGCTTTATCTCATCACCGATCCTGACTGTCACTTCTTTCTCGTCATAGAGACCCACAACTGTTGCATTAAGTCTTACATCCACGCCCAGCTTATTTGCCTCCTCAAGAAGTTCGTAACCTATGTTGAATCCTCTTATCTTCGCCTTGTGTTCCTTTGAACCGAAGAACTTGTGTATCTGCTTGAAGAGCTGACCGCCCGGCTTTGCATTCTCATCAAATACTATCGGCTTCATTCCGTTCTTCGCAGCCTCTATCGCAGCTGAAAGTCCTGCCGGACCTGCACCTATCACTATCAGATCGTATCTCTCTATCATAGCGGTCACCTCCTAATAATCCTTCTCTGCCGACGCACCATACTGCGTCCTCACGTCCATTCCCTCTTCCAGAGGAGTGATGCACGTTCTTATATTTGGCTTGCCATTTACGACCATGACACAGTCCGTACACCTCCCTATGGCACAGAACACCCCCCGCGGCTCATGTCTCTTCTTGGTGTATCTGTGTGTCATGACGCCCGCCACTCTGAGCGCCGCCGCGATCGGCTCGCCCTCTATTCCCTGAAGCGTCTGTCCATCATATGTAAAATTCACCAGCCTGCCCTCCGGGGTGTCCCCCAGTATCGGGTGAGTTAATATCCTATCCATAGCCATTCCTCCTTTTTGTGATGAAGTGACGGAGCCTTGATTTAATCTGTGAAGCCCGGGCCGCCGATGCTGTAATACCCTTACCGGGTCGCTCCCGCTTAACTCAGCCTGCAGCGGTACTAAGGTGCCGCTTGGAGCGTCACCTAAGGACCGGCGGCCTCGTATTCCCTGTAAGGGTATTACAGCATCAACGGTCCGAGCATTAACATTATTGATTAGGCTCCTGATATCAGCTTCATCCAATAACTCGTCTACTTTATCTTGTGTGGTTAATTAACTTGGTGAAATGGTAAACCCTTGTATCATGCTAGAGTCAATGTACTTGATTTGTTTTTGCAAATTTCGGAAGATGTGAAGATTTCTCCATATGTCAGCTTAATTTTATTAAGTATTTTTATAGAAAATAGAATTTGATTAGGTGGTGTGTTACGATACAGTTATATGAGATCAGGAATTGGAGATTATATTATGAAGAAAAAGGATACTTTCAAGATTGGGGAATTGTCTAAGCTGTTTGATATCGGCGTGGATTCTATCAGATATTATGAGAAGGTTGGGATACTGCACCCTGTGAGAAATGACGAAAACAATTACAGGATGTACACCATTGATGACGTCCGCCGCCTTGCGCTTATCCATGAGCTGCTGGGACTCAGCTTTTCCACTGACCAGATCCGTGAATATGACGAGGACAGAAATATCGATAGTACGACATCCCTGCTCAGAGCCGAGCTTGACGTGGTTGACGCTGAGATTGCCAAGCTCAAAGCCACCAGGGACAGTATCCAGAACCGGCTGGACACCATCACATCCCTTTGCAGCCCGGATATACAGGATGAATTTGAGACTATTGTGATAAAGGAGCTTCCAGACCGAAAGTGCGTCATGGTCACTGACGACAATCTTCCTGATGATTATGTCTCCTATTATGTGGTCAAATACATGCAGAGCCACAACACCAAGATTGACACAATAGGTGCCTGCGACTGCTATACCCTTGACATCCCCGGAAGCAATCCAAAGTCCAAGTATTACCGTACCAAGAACGTATTCTTCTTCGCACCATACCTTGAGGACGCCGATTGCAATTATGTACTTCAAGCAGGAAGATATCTCTCCATGACATACAAGGGCGCCCTGACCAAGACAAAGGAACTGCTGCCACGGCTCTATACATACGCACAGGATCACCAGCTTGAGATTGCCAGTGACCCTGTTGAAATGTGTCATATAGATGATTATGAGACCAACGATGACAGTGAATATATAATTGAGCTGCAGCTCATGATAAAATAACCATTTTGCCACAGCTCATTTTGTTCTCTAAAAATGTAATTACAGATACTCACTCATGAACAGCTCCGTGTCGTATGGGGTTATCACCATTTTATCACGCTCATTCTCCACTGTGTCATTATTCAGATACAACGCAGTGTCAAACACAATGTCAGCATCTTCCCTGTTATCCACCAACACTCCTCTGCCCATGACATTGAGTGCGATAAGATCGTAGAGATCCGGCTTCTTCATATTCACCATGGAATAGCATACCGCTGCGACTCCAGAAAGATTGCTCTCCAGATTATTGCCGACGGTATTTGTGTGGACTCCACTGAGCGACAGATTCATGTCACACCAGATAAACTCCCGCTTAACACAGTCAAATATTACAGGAATACACACCGTGCTGCCCGCTGTGAGATCCAGCTTCTGTTCCACCGTCTTTGGCTCATATATCTCACCCGAGTTCACATCAGCCCTCTCCATCCAGCCAAACATTGCATGAGGCATCTCCGCATAGTTCTGACCGGTAAAGCTATACACCTGGTACACCACATACCTTGCACCATATCTCACAACTGAATCTACGTCCACATCAAGGAACTCACTGACACCATCACCATCCACAGGACCGCCATTTACAATGTCCCCCGAATGACAGGCCTTATATTTCTCAGATTTCAGATTGGTATATGACACATGCTCCATGTAGTTCCAGTTCTCGTCAAATATAGCCGCCGACAGGTCTATGTCGACTCTTCCATCGTCATACGACTCCAAATCACATTTGTCCATATTCGTCCACCATATAAATGCCCTCACAGCATCTGTCTGCGAAGCCATAGGGAGTCTCGAGCCTCTGACTATAGTCTTAAGCGCCTTGCTGGCACTTCTCTGGCTGAATGGAACCACATAATTCCTGTAATCCTCAGACAAGTACACCTTACCAATAGGCTCCCTCTGTCCATAGATCTTCACAAGGGCATTTTCACAGATCCGAACAACTTCCTGACAGTATCTCTCATCTATATCTGGCAGATTGTTTTGCTCGCTGTGGCACTTTGCAAGGCGCCCCTTTGGGAAGAACACTCTCACATCTGTATGCTCAGGTCTGTGCAGAAAGTGCTCCCTCACCTGAAGCAGTACTGGTGTCGACACCTTCTCCGCCACAGACGCAAAGCTTCTTATAACAGGCTCTTTATATGTCTCTCTGAGCAGCTGATCCAGTCTCCTTGCCAGTTCACCCGGTCTCTTCACCAGCTCGGCAAGCGCACTTTCATACTCACCATAGGCAAGGTCAAACTCAACCTTTCCTGCAAATGTCTCTATCTTCCTGTTATTTCTCAGCTTGTCAAATGCATTTATCGCCCTGTCATACTCCAGAGTGTATCTGCTGCAGTCAAACTCAGAAGGATGGATCCTCTCTCCAATTCTGATCCATCTCTCCTTATATCTGAGCATATCCTCCTCTATATTCGGACAGCCAGACAGAAGCTCCATGATCATCCTTCTCTGTCTGCGTGAAAAGCTTCTGTATCTAGTATTCTCCGCAAGGCTCACATCGCCATCACTCATGGCAGTCACAAGTCTCAGCACATCAGTTGCAGTCTTTACATATTTCCTGAGCTCACTGACATTTGCCAGAGGCTTCTTCTGCAGATAGAGCGCGGCGATGTATGCAGCATTCTCCTTGTGTGGTATATCATCAGGCAGCTTCATATTCTCAGTCTCGAATAAATATGCTATATCCTCCCTGTCAGTTTTTGATATAGATGTTCTCGACATGCAGATATTGTCAAATATCTGTCTCACATCAGCCTCACTTCCAAGCTGCAGAACTTTGACCTTCGTCTCATCAAAAAGTGGCAGTCTGTCATTTACACGCTTTCTGTGATTCTTTGGATACAGGATACCATCCGACCAGTAATGAACCATTGCATTTATATACAACTCAGAAAAATGTGCATCCATAACACCCTTTGGAAAGTCGGCATACATAGGCATATATACAACATTTGCACCCACAAGCTTCATAAGCGCGGCTTTGAGTTCAAGATAAAATTCTGTCAGTTCATTGACGCTGTATGTTCTGAGAACGTCAAACATCTCCCTGGAAAATGTATATCCAAGTTCTTCGATGTTCTTCATAATGGCCGTTATGTAGCGATCATTTGCCACTCTTGCAGTACCAGTGCCAAGTATCACTTTGTTTTTACGCCTGAGCAATATCTCGTTCATAACTTTTCTCCTTATTAATGAGGAAACCGGTGGCGGTAAGCTTTTACATTTATCATCCCAATTAAGAAGGAACCACCACCATAGCCTCTTTGTGTTTCGCGATAATCAATATATCAAATCGAAACTGTCCAATCAATGAACCGCTAGTTTAAAATGAACATCGTCTCTTGCGATCACGGACTTTGGCTCGTTGCTCTGCGCAAATACAAAAGACACATAGAGTATATGCCGCACTGTTTACTCTATGTGCCTTTTAATTTTATAGTTTTCGCTTTATATAGAAATTACGAATTCATCCCTCAAGCGCGACCTTCACTGCCTTTTTCTTCCTGGGAAGGCAGAGCTGGAGCACCACCGCTATGGTTGCACCAACTGCAGTTCCTGATGACATGAAGTAGTTCAGGAACTGAGGCATTGCATTCACCACATCTGTAGGAATGACTATAGTTGCCACAGCAGCCACGACTGAGATTCCAACGATAAGTGATGATCTCTCGTCAAGCGGCTCACTCTGTATGATCTTGATTCCATTTGATATGAGCAGGATACATACAACCGCAAATACTCCGTTTACGACAGGGGTCGGTATACATGATATGATGGTCATAAGCTTTGGACATACACCGAGTACCATGAGGATCATACCACCTGCAATGATAGCCATGCGGCTTCCAACCTTTGTGATGGCAAGCACGCCGGCATTTGAAGAATAACCTGTCATTGGAGTTCCGCCGAACAGTGAACCAACAAGACATCCAACACCTTCACCTATGGTAGCACGATCTATTCTCTTATCGCTGAGATCCTCACCTGTGATGGCGCTGATCGTCACCCATGTTCCTGTTGTATCGAGGAGCACGATAAGGTAAATGAACATCATGAGTATACAGGACTTAATCTCAAACTTTGGAAGTCCAAAGTGGAAAAACTCAGGCAGTTTGAACCATGCTGCATCGTGTACTGAACTAAAGTCCGCAGCTCCCATCGCTGCTGCAACCACTGTTCCGGCAACCAGTGCAAGTATTACGGATACCATGTGAAGTATCCTGTTATGCTTAAGCTTGTACTGGAGTATCATACATACGATGAGCACTCCTGCAGCAGTAAGCCCTGATGCTACATTTGCACTTAAGTTTCCATCTGAGCTTGCTATTCCCTTGGCCGCTGTAGGTGTCAGCGATATTCCAACTATAAGTATGATGATACCACCGATAAATGGAGGTATTGCCTTTCTCACAAATTTCGAAAAGCCCTTAAATATACCCAGCAATACGATCATGATCGCTCCGGGTATCAGACTTCCTATCATTGCACTGACTCCCATGGTCGCGCCTATCGTACACATAGCTCCAAGCGGTACATACGATGGTCCCTGTATGATAGGGTACTTCATGAAGAATCCCGCCTGCAATATAGTTGCAATTCCACATGCAAAGAAACTCATCTGAAGGAAAAATGATAACTCTCCTCCTGCCAGTCCTATCGCCGCTCCAAGTATCAACGGCATGATATACAGATCCATTGACAACACGTGCTGCATTCCGAGAAATGCCGCCTTGCCACAGCTTATCTTCTCATTTACGCCAACTATGAGCTGGCTGTCATTTTCTATTATCTTCTTATCTTCCATATAAACGCGCCTCCTTATCTGCTGTCACATAATCCGCATTTTCATCCTACAATTTATCTGCAAGCTGCTTTCTGAGAATTACAAGCTCGCTGTTTATTTCATCTATCAGGCTTCTCTCATCTATACCGCAAGCGAACTTTCCGCCCTGATATACTACCTTTCCATTTACTATCGTTGTATCGATATTTTCCTCGGATGACGCATATACGACCGTCGCCTTTGCATCATGCATAGGTGCCGACTTCAAATGATTAGGGTCAAATATTATTAAGTCCGCATTCTTGCCAGACTCCAATGTTCCCAGCTTGTCAGCCATTCCTATTGCCTTTGCTCCCCCTGCCGTCGCAATGTGTATGATATCATCTGCGCTGATGACTGCCGCATCTCTGTGTATTCCCTTCTGTATGAGAGCTGCCAGCTTCATACTCTCCAGCATGTCCGTACTATTGTTGGATGCCGCACCATCCGTTCCTATAGATACATTTACCCCTGTAGCAAGGCTTTCCGGAATAGGTGGTATTCCTGAACCAAGATAAAGATTAGGTGCTGGATTGTGGCTTATCGACACTCCATATTTTGCAAATCTCTCTATGTCATGAGGTGTGAGGTTTACGCAGTGGACTGCCAGGAATTTGTCTGTCAGGAATCCGATCTCCTCAAGCATATCCACTATATCCTTGCCGTAATATCTTCCACACATCTCATTGTCGACCTCGGTCTCCTTGATATGCATTGAATATCTCACGTTCTCGCTGAGACAATACTCAAGCATCTCCTGATAGCCTTCCTTCGTGGTCGACCATGTAACATCCGGACCAGTCCATATCGAAAGCATGTCATTTTCTTTATATGCTTTCTTCAGTGCATCCACTTCCTTCATGGCCTTGCCAACAGGCTCAAGGAAGCACTTCGGCATTCCGTATTCCTCTCCGGTATCCTGAAATGTTCTGATAAATACACTACGGATACCCGTTGATACCATTCCCTCTATACAGGAATGAGCCAGTTCAGAATCCTGATTGGTGTAGAAGAACTCACTCATGGTCGTACATCCACTCTTTATTGCCTCCATACATGCAAGCTGTGCTGCCAGCTCATGCTGATGTGGTGTCATATACTGTCCATATGGGAGTGCTGAAAGATTCAACCACTCTATCAATCTGTGATCAGCTCCAAGACCTTTCAGGAAAGACTGGAATATATGTATATGTGTATCTATAAATCCCGGAAATACCACCTTGCCCTCGGCATCTATCACACGTCCGGCGCCCTCACATTCCTGAAGCTCCTCCGGTGTCAGCTCATTCATTTCCTTTATCAGAGTTATCTTCTCTCCCTCTATTCCTATGATTCCCTTCGCATACACTTTTCTGTCCTCATCCATTGTGTGTATCTGCGCATTTTTGATTATCAGATCATAACTCTTCATAGCTCATTCCTCCTGACTTTGAATATCCACTAAAAAAGGAGTCCTTCCCCGGCAGTGTGTGTTAAAATGTTCCACACAAACTACTTTTGAAAAGACCCCTTTGTCCTGTTCTAAATTTTCTTGTATTACATTTTCATTTTCCGCGGTATAAACAAAAAAGGAACCAAATAGCTATCTGTTTTGGTGTTAAGGAAAACAGATAAAACTTTTGGTTCCTGATGGCTCGTATCTTAGCACTATCCCGTCAAATGGTCAATACTCATAACCTCTGTTGTTATATTTTTATTTTTTTAAAGGACTTTACCTTAATATCTTATGTTTATGCCATTTTTGCTTAATATTTTAAGGTAAAGAAAAAGCCTGAACCCCTTGATTTTCCTTAGGTTTCAGGCTTTTAATTTAATGCCGGCGACCGGAATCGAACCGGTACGGGAGATTAGTCCCGCAGGATTTTAAGTCCTGTGCGTCTGCCAGTTCCGCCACGCCGGCATTCTGCACCTTATTAAAAGGTTTAGAAAATGGGACCTATAGGGCTCGAACCTATGACCCTCTGCTTGTAAGGCAGATGCTCTCCCAGCTGAGCTAAGATCCCATTTGTTAAAAAGTATTCTGTTATGAATACAGCGACCCGGATGGGGTTCGAACCCACGACCTCCGCCGTGACAGGGCGGCGCTCTAACCAGCTGAGCCACCAGGCCATATTCATTGTTTCTTATTATTAGTAAGAGTGGACGTTCGGGGACTCGAACCCAGGACCGATCGGTTATGAGCCGATTGCTCTAACCAACTGAGCTAAACGTCCTCATTTAAGTGGGACCTATAGGGCTCGAACCTATGACCCTCTGCTTGTAAGGCAGATGCTCTCCCAGCTGAGCTAAGATCCCATTCATAAAAAGTATTCTGTTATGAATACAGCGACCCGGATGGGGTTCGAACCCACGACCTCCGCCGTGACAGGGCGGCGCTC
>NZ_JBCPDQ010000016.1:0-115 GCF_040915325.1 Coprococcus sp. RTP21281st1_F1_RTP21281_210402 | reverse complement strand
CTCTAACCAGCTGAGCCACCAGGCCATATTCAAAGGTATGTACCTTCAGAATTTCACACAGAAAGAGGTATCTTCTAAAGCTTATCTCTTAGAAACCTCTAAGGATAAGTCCTCG
>NZ_JBCPDQ010000015.1:0-43228 GCF_040915325.1 Coprococcus sp. RTP21281st1_F1_RTP21281_210402 | reverse complement strand
CCTAACCATCTTTACTGTTATTGGTTTGTTAGATCTTTGATATCATCTCTGATCCGACGTTCTTGAAATTCTTTTTTTGGAATTTCAGGGTTGTCATGTTGTTAATTTTTCAAGGTTCTTTATATTTTCGCCTCTCAGCGACAACTTCTATATGCTATCACATCTGAAGTTCTTTGTCAACAACTTTTTTATCTTTTTTTCAAGACCTTTTCGGTTGCTGATGTCCGACCTCTTCG
Source organism: Coprococcus sp. RTP21281st1_F1_RTP21281_210402 (assembly GCF_040915325.1). Lineage (NCBI taxonomy): Bacteria > Bacillati > Bacillota > Clostridia > Lachnospirales > Lachnospiraceae > Coprococcus > Coprococcus sp. RTP21281st1_F1_RTP21281_210402. The sequence goes on along the minus strand of NZ_JBCPDQ010000015.1, from coordinate 42,992 downwards.
GCGACAACTTCTAAATATTACCACACCGAAGTGTGTATGTCAACAACTTTTTTCATTTTCTTTGTCATCATATTCCAGTGACAGAAGAATAAAATCGATGTTAACTTGTGCCGGTCACAACCAGCAAGTGAAACTATACTAAATATCTCCCAATATGTCAATAACTATTTTCAAAAAAATGTTTTTATCGTACAGATATGTGAGAGCCTTGCTGTCGTGTACCATTTCCAGCATCTGCGAAGCCACTGAGAATGCTGACAAAAACGTTATGAGAACCATTGCGATCCATATACACAACACAGCCTGTGCAACGCCAAAAGCAAGTCCTCCTGCTTTGTCCAGTCCACCGACCACGGGGATACCCGACAGAACATGCGATAACGCAAGAGCTATCAGCACGAGCAGTAGCACCACAAATATGGTTAACAGATAAGACAGTCCGTTCATGACCATATCTGTGAGATAATCCACAACATATGCCACATAGTCTCCGATCGCCTTTCCATTTATCTTGTCTCCGCCGTTACTGCGTATGTAGTTCTTCACGATCTCCGGCAGTTCTGTATGTTCCAGATAATCTTCTTTCTCATAGACAGATACACTTTCACTGATATCTTCCACTCCTATGCTCTGCTCTACCTTCTGCCTCACGGTGTCTCTGAGTGGTGTATGCTGACAGAGGAACTGGTTTACATACGGATTCAGCACATTTGTCAGGATCACCGCTCCTACTATGCCCACTGCACTTACCGCACTTTTGATGAGACCTCTCCTGTATCCGATAAGGGCGCACAGAAGAATAACCGCCACAGACGCAAGCAACATCAGATTCATATGCGCTTCTCCTTTCTCTTACATGCCCTTGAGGGCAATAGTCTGCGTCTCATTTTCAAATATGACCACATACTCCTCCTCGTTTGAGTCCGGCACAACATTTACAAGATTCTTGGTGAATGAATAATTAAATTTCATACTTCCATTAAACCTAATTATACTGCAGTCCATATCTCCCGTGACTATTATCTCCTCTTCAGTTGCATATATTTTGTCAAATGCATTGTCGTAGTCCACTTCAGCCTTCAGCGCACCCTTGTTGTCATATATATATATTTTGTATTTCGCCTTTGAGGCAGAATCCGAGACAGCAATATAACCCACGCAGGAAGAATTATAGAATACGCCCTGCATCTCCCTGGATCTGAGATCTATAACAGCTCTCTCCTCCGGTTTCTCCGTCATAGTGTATGTTCTTATATCTTTATTACCAAAGCATGCAATATTGTCATTATCTGTAAATTTCACGATAGGATACAATGCATCATCCACTGTATAGCTTCCCATCATACGATCAGCATTCTCATTCTGTCCAACCGAGCTAAAATTGTACATGGCTATCACAGACTGTACCTTTGTGCCCTGTATCTTCATATAACTTGTGACCAGCTTCTGTCCATCGTTCGATATGTCTATATCCATAGGGTATCCACTTTTATCTATCGTGGTCTTGAGCTCATAGATCGTGTTGCTGTCCTTATCGTATCCATTGATATAATTGCAGTCTTCTCCCACAAGTACAAGGGTGTACACTCCCTGCTCTGCAATATCAACATTTGAGATGTCGTAAGCGAGAGTCTGACGGCTGACTTCGCCGTCAACATTAAACACATACACATCTTTACCGTTCATATCCGCAACTATCGCGTAGTTTCCGCACACCTCTGCGTGTGGCATCTTCATCGCATAGCTCACATCCCACTTTGTCACGCCTTTTTCATCTATGTAAGATGCACCGTCCTTGGTCACCTTCAGCACATTTCCCGCAAACACCGTGTAATCTGCTATATTGTCACCTGATGTTTCCGTCGCTGACACCACATCATACTGAGTGTATGTCTTTATCGCATTATATCTCAAAAGTGCAGTGACAAGTCCTAGCACAACCACAATTGCTGCGATAGCGAGGAGCATTTTGCCTTTTTTGCCCATGGTACGTTTTACTTCAATGACATTATCCCTGCCATTTGCAAGGCTTTCCTCGTCCATATCATCTTCTGTCTGATTCTGAACTTCCTGTTTTTCATCGTCTCTGCCCGCAGCAATTTCCTTATCCGCAGTTTTTTTATTTTTTGTTAAAAATTTCATATCCGTATTCCTTCTGTTCTTTATTCACTATAAAAAAACATGGTAATTATAGCATTTTTAATCTGTATAGGGAATAACCAATTTCTGGCCCTCATATATAGGTTCATCTATCTTCAGGCCATTTACCGCCGCTATACTCTCTGCGCCATCCTGCGTTCCGTACATCTTTATCGATATACTCACAAGAGTGTCCCCCGGTTCAACCACATAGATGCTCTCCGTATTCTCCGGCACAGAAGGTATCTCTGATGTTACAGCTTCATCTGAAACACTGTCCGAAGTGTATTCCGAGCCATCCGAAGTTCCCTCCACCGAAGCACTTGTATTCTCCGCTCCTTGCGCCGCTGATATATCCTGCGATCCATTTGCTTTCTGTGCCATCTCTGTATCCTGCACACCTTCCGCATTCTGAGTTGCCTCCGTGTTCTGTGATCCCGGCGTATTTTTTTGTGTATAGGCATCTCCGGATGCAGCTCCTCCCACTGTTTCCTCAGCACCGGCCATGGTGTCTGCACTGTTCATGAACACCTGAACCTCACCGGAGTGTTTTGCCTTTGTCAGCCTGTCCGTTATCTGCCCCACTGTATCCGGGGATATGTACCACAATGCTCCAAATGACACCGCACATACCGCAACAAAGCACGCCGCGGTTGTACCCCAGCTCCTCTTCTTCCGGTTCTCCGTCTGTTTCCCCCTCTCTCTGAAGTTTTCAACGACCGTCTTATCCTTTATTACCACACTGTCTGTCGCAGATTCCGCAGTCTCACGCTTTCTGCTGATTATGTAGTTCTGCATTTTCTCATTTCTCACATAATATATATAGTATCCCTTTTCCCTCATAAAGGTCCCGTGATCGTAATAATAAAATGCCTCCTCACACTCCAGTGCATCCATAAGGAACAGGATCTTTCCCTCACCCGGGAAATTATCGCGGTGCAGCCTTTTCATCTGATCGTTTATCTCTGCAGAGAAACCCATTCTGGACAGGAACCATCCCACGATCGATAGGTCATCGAAGTATTTGTTTATCTCCGCATATATCCCGCTCCACTCGCTGTCACCAAATTTTATCATGGATATGTCAAATTCAAGATTCTGTGCATCCACTGCGCCGCTGACAAATATCACCTTTGTGCCATTTTCATCATATACTTTTCCGAGAAGTATGGCTCCACGGCAGTTCATATTGCCCGGCGATGCAATTCTCCTCAGATATGTCATGACATAGTCTTCTACATATATCTTGTAATTTCCTGGGGCATTTCCCACCTGTCGTATATTCTTGGGCAGCTCATATTTCACCCTGTCGCTTGACCTCATCATCTCATTTGCTTCATCATATACTATCTCTATCATTCACCCGACCTCCTATACTCTTAAGCATCAGCCCTTACAGCTCCGCCAACGATGCATGAATAATACCATGTTGACAAGACGCTTTTTTAGGAAATCATGTCATTTGATGTGTGTAACTGCGCCCTATATTCCAGCCTATTACGACCTATATCTACAGGATCACGTAAATGAGCGCTTTATGAATCTATTGTGTAAACTTTGATAATCTTGGAAATACTCTATACTATAAAACACAGGCAGGGTATTGATATGATAAAAAAGAAGCAGCGACAAACAGAATATTTTAATCCAAATGACATTCTTGCCTGCCGTGCGCTTTCAACCAGAATATCGGATTTTCTGGCAGACAGCGGGCAGCCTTCTGACAGCACCGTGGTTTTATGCATAGGAACCGACCGCGCTACCGGTGATGCTCTCGGCCCTCTGACAGGCAGCTTTCTGACAGAGCACAACTGTCCTTTCAAAGTGTACGGAACGTTAAAAGCTCCGGTCCACGCCCTCAATCTGCGCGATACCATACACCATATATACGACCATTTTGTCTCCCCCGCCATCATCGCCGTCGACGCATCCCTTGGACGTCCTTCAGATGTAGGTATGATCACGCTCTCTAACGCCCCCCTGTACCCCGGAATCGGTGTAAATAAAAAACTCCCGGCGATAGGAGATATCTCCATCACCGGGATTGTAAATCTGTCTGGGAAGCCAGGTATGAGTCTTCTTCAGAGCACCAGGCTGTATACCGTCAGCAGTATGGCATGCTTCATCTCTGACGCCATACTGTCATCATCGACACACTGACTAGCTCTCTCCCTTATAAACCTCTATGGCGCCTGACACTGTGCTTGCCGTGCCCTCCTCCATGATCGATATAAGATCAGAGAGTTTCTCTTCTGTGAGCAGATCTTTGCCAAGGAATGTGACATAGCTGTCAGTCAGATGACTCTGCATATCAGCAAGCTGTGACTCCATGGCATTGATCTTTTCCTCGAGCTGCTTCAGATCCGCCTTAAGTGCGTCGATCTTCGGCTGCCGTCTTCCTGTTATATCATCAGTTATAACCTGTTTTGTATCATTCTCAAATACTTTTATCGCCTCAAGCTTGCGATTGCTTATATCCTCGCGCTCCGCCTCAAGCTCGCTGAGCTTTTCATCATATTTGCCAAGATTATATACACTCTCATCCTTGTCTCTTGTTATCGAGTTTCTGATGATCCTTATCTGCTTGTTGTTGGCGCGAACCTTGTTTCTTATCCGCCTGCCCTCATTGACGATCTCAAGATTCTTTACCTTGGCAAGATTGAACACTATGAAATATATGATAAATTCTGCTATGACGATCGCCTGACTGATCACCATATACGTCAAAGTGTGAACTCCGGTCTGGTATATGGTGTATGAAAGCGCCACGCATACAATCGCCGGTATACATCCGCAGAACAGGAGTATAAGCAGTATAAGCTTAAACACGTCGCCTGCTCCGCACGGAGCGAACATACAGTAGAAGAAGCCCGTATTGCAGAAGCCCGATACATTGTTCTGCTTAAACAGCTCCTTTGCCTTGAGTCTGAACTGTCTGTTGCTCTCGTTGAGAGAGGCCGTCTCGCTCTCTATTCGGTTGCCCATACGCTCCGTCTTCTTCTTATCTTTTTTTGACTGAAGCTGCCTTATCTTGGCTCCGTTCGCCGAAAGTTGCTGGTCGTATCCATCCTCTATCTCATTCTTTCTGTTTTTCAAGGTTGAACTGATCTCATCAGAAAGGCCCTTTTCCTCCTGTGAGATACTCCTGCTGGTCTTTCTCTGTGCCGTTCTCGCCTGTTCAAGGTTGTCCTGCACATCATCGATAGCCACCACCAGCTCCCTTGCCTTTATAAGATATTCCTGATTCTCCTGGAAAACATTCTCCGATCCCATACAGTCCTCCTTATGTCTCTTATAATAGTGCATATCAAGTTTATAATATCAAATCGCCTACTAATTAACAACATAATTTTGCAATTTCTGACATATCTGACACATTTCGGATTATATTCTGAAAATACTTTCTTATCATGCACCCGGTCACTATTATTTCACAGTAATTTAATTGAACTCATACTGATTATATTTTATAATTATTACATATGGGCGATAAGCAATATTTATGGTATTTATCATTTACAGAATGGGGCTGTAAAATTACAAATTATATATGACAAGGAGAAGCGGCATGAACATTTTATTTTTTCTTACACCTAAGAGCGATGTAGCATATATTGAGGACAGTTTTTCACTCAGACAGATACTTGAGAAGATGGAGATACACAGATATTCTGCAATACCGATACTATCCAACACCGGTGAATATGTCGGCACCATAACTGAGGGCGACATTCTCTGGTACTGCAAGCGCAATTCGATGAACGCGCTCAAAACCGCAGAGAGCATCTTCCTCAATGATATTCCAAAGAAATTCGAGTACGCCTCCGTATCCATCAGTTCCAACATGGAGGATCTCATAGCCAGAGCCATGGTCCAGAATTTTGTTCCGGTGGTTGACGATCAGAACAAGTTCATCGGCATAGTTACACGAAAGGATATCATCGGTTACTGCTATAAGAAACTTAAGACCAGCGAATCATAAAAAACACCCGGATATGTAAGCATTTCGCCTGCACATCCGGGTATTTTAATGTAATTCAATATATCTTAATCCCTAATTTAATATCTAATTGAGATCTCCCGTTCTGTTGACGGCGCTCACGAGTGCATGTACAGATGCGTCTATGATATCGTTCTTTATTCCTGCGCCCCATGTAACCTTACCATCGACAGTCTCGACTCCGACATAGGCAACTGCCTGTGAGTTTGAGCCACTCTGGAGTGAATGCTCCTCGTAGCATACGACCTTGAACTGTATGTCAAAGTGCTTCTTTATAGCGTTGCTCACGGCATCCAGACGTCCATTTCCCTTGCCGTGGTAAACCTTCTTCACACCGTTCTTCAGAATAGTTATTTCTGTGGATATTCCATCTCCCTGTACGAAGTGATTCTCAAGCATCTTGATAGGGCCATCTATATTGACATATGTATTCTGGAATATATCCAATACTTCCTTTGGACTGAGCTCCTTGTGCTCCTTGTCTGACACATCCTTTACTGTGTAGCCCAGATCCTCTCTGAACTTTGCAGGAAGGTCAAAGCCGTACTTTGTCTGGAGGATGAATCCAATTCCACCCTTTCCTGACTGGCTGTTTATTCTAATAACATCGCCATCATACTTTCTTCCGATATCCTCAGGGTTAAGCGGCAGATATGGACAGGTCCACATTCCGTCACCTTGCTCTTTTCTGAACTTCATTCCCTTGGCAATGGCATCCTGATGTGAGCCTGAGAATGCGGCAAATACAAGCTTTCCTGTATATGGTGAACGCTCGTAAACCTTCATTCCTGTAACTCTCTCATACATCTCTGTGAGCGATGGTATATCGCTGAGATCTATCTCAGGGTCAACTCCATGGGTGAACATGTTCATGCAGAGTGTGATCACGTCCACATTTCCTGTTCTCTCACCATTTCCAAATAATGTTCCCTCTATTCTGTCTGCGCCGGCAAGGATACCAAGCTCTGCATCTGCCACTCCACAGCCTCTGTCATTGTGAGGATGAAGTGACAGGATAATATTCTCCCTGTCGTGGAGGTTCTTGCTCATATACTCTATCTGGCTTGCGTAAACATGTGGAAGTGACATCTCGACTGTTGCAGGGAGGTTGATTATAACCTTTCTGTCCGGTGTCGGCTTCCATACATCGATAACTGCGTTGCAGACCTCAAGTGCATAGTCAACCTCTGTTCCGGTGAAGCTCTCCGGTGAATACTCAAAACGATATGGAACGCCGTACTCATCAGCCATCTTGTTGAGCAGCTCTGCTCCATCCACTGCTATCTTAAGTATCTCTTCCTTTGACTTTCTGAACACCTGCTGTCTCTGGGCAAATGATGTTGAATTGTACAGATGTACGATCACGTTCTTTGCACCCTCTATAGCCTTAAATGTCTTCTCTATGATATGTGGTCTTGCCTGTGTAAGTACCTGTATCGTGACATCATCAGGTATGAGATCCTGCTCTATAAGTGTTCGGCAGAACTCGTACTCAGTCTCGGACGCTGCAGGGAATCCGATCTCTATCTCCTTGAAACCGATCCTGACAAGCTCCTTGAAAAATTCCAGCTTCTCATCAAGGCTCATAGGTACGATCAGGGCCTGATTACCGTCTCTCAGATCCACGCTGCACCAGATAGGTGCTTTGTCAATATACTCCTTGTTTACCCAGTCTGTGCACTGTACCGGCGGCATGTAATAGCCACGCTTGTAATTCTGATAATTCTTCATTGATATAACCTCCTACTTAAGCAAAAAAAAACTCACATCTCCTAATCACTATAGAGACGTAAGTTACGCGGTACCACTCTATTTCATACAATAATGTATGCTCTCATCGCAGATACAGATGAACGATATACTTACCGCCGTCTTATACCCTCCTGCTGTAACGGTCAGGCTCCGTCCCTTCCTACTTCACACGATCATCTGACGTGCCATTCAGCGGGCTGCTCCAAGGCGAGTTCAAACCCTATCGATCACCGCCTCACACCAACCGGCGGTTCTCTGAACATCTCCAGAATTCTACTGCTCCTCTTCATCGCATTATCTAGGCTGACTCTAACACATACAAGTGTCAGATGTCAACCCCTTTTCGCTATAATCCTATATATATTAACAGTTCTACCAGACAATAAATCTCTTGTTCTTGAGAGATCTTCCGCCTGCTGTAAGCATCAGTATACCCACTACAAGACCAGTAACTATCGTTATAACCCCAAGTGCTATGTTGAGTGCTCCAACCTGCTTCATAGTCTTATATGCTTTCTCCATACTCATATGCTCCTTTCTATAAGCCTTTATCAATTCTCAGATATGGTAAGTATATCATGTGATATTGCTTCTTACAACTTAAAACTTGAATTAGTTTATTTTACTTTGCCCCCCGCCCGTGATAAAATAACTGTGTTTCGGATCATTATATTTGTATACAAAAAGGAGTATCAATATGCCAGCAATAACAAATGACTGGGCTGAATATCTTAAGCCTGAATATAAGAAACCTTACTATAAAAAGCTGTTTGATTTTGTGGGACAGGCATACGCAACGGAAACTGTCTACCCACCAGCCGATGATATATTCAACGCATTTCACACAACGCCGTTATCCCATGTAAAATGTGTGATAATCGGTCAGGATCCATATCATGAGCCAGGGCAGGCACACGGTCTGAGTTTCAGTGTGAAACCAGGTGTCACCATACCACCATCGCTCGTCAACATATATCAGGAGCTTCACGATGATCTGGGATGTAAGATCCCCAATAACGGATATCTTGAGAAGTGGGCCGACCAGGGAGTCCTCATGCTCAATGCCGTGCTGACCGTTCAGGCTCACAGAGCCGGTTCCCATCAGGGAAAGGGCTGGGAACATTTTACCGATGCAGCGATCAGGATCCTGAACGAGCAGGACAGACCTATCGTGTTCATCCTGTGGGGTGCATACGCCCAGAAGAAGGCCGCATTTCTGAACAACCCACACCACCTGATTCTGAAGTCCGCACACCCAAGTCCACTGTCTGTATACAGGGGCTTCTGGGGAAGCAAGCCGTTCAGCAAGACCAACGATTTCCTGGTTGCAAACGGAGTCGAGCCTATCGACTGGCAGATCGAGGACATTTGATTTTGGAGGACTGTACACATGGAGATTTATATTGTAAGACACGGTGAGACCGTATGGAATAAAAAGAAGCTGCTTCAGGGCCGGACTGACATTGAGCTCAGCGACAAAGGACGAGAGCTCGCCAGGATCACAGGAGAAAATCTGAGAGACACACACTTTGATATGGTGTTTTCCAGTCCGCTTAAGAGGGCTTACGAAACAGCCAGCCTCATTGTCGGCGGCAGGGACATTCCAATTGTGAAGAATGACCTCATAAAGGAAATGTGCTTTGGTGACTGGGAAGGGCAGAATATGTCAGAACTTCTGGCAGACGGAGATCAGGATTTTCAGTATTTCTTCAAGCATCCTGAGCTCTATCACCCGGTTGGAAACGGTGAATCATTTGAGGAACTCTGCCAGCGGGCGGCCAGATTCATGACTGAGTATGTGGAGCCACTCTCCTCAAAATATTCAAGGATCATGATCGTTGCCCACGGTGCGATAAACAAAGCAATGATGATGCATGTAAAAAAGCATCCGCTCGAGGAGTTCTGGTCAGGCGGGCTGCAGCAGAACTGCAACGTGATAATGCTTGACTACTCAGACAACGTATATACGATCATCGACGAGACAAAAATTTTCTATTAGACAGTATAATAAAAACAAAGAGCACTGTCCCGGCTTCATCCATGATACAACCTATCATGAATGTTTCAGGTTCAGTGCTCTCTGCACTTCCAGTATCTGCTCTTCTATCTTATCTGCGAGCATATATATCTGTTCATTATATCTTCCGTCTATTCTCCGCATAGCCTCGGGAAGGGGATTGAGAATGTCTGTATACGACTGCTTTATCTTCTTCTGTATCCACCTCACATCAAGCATGTAAACTATCGTTCTGAGATTGTGAAGCCTGTCCGCAAGCTTCACGATCACCGTCTGGTACGAACCCTGGGAAAATAACCTCCTGGCATATACGGAAAACGGTTCCCCCTGTATCCTGGTCAGAAGTCTCACCTGTTCGCGTATGTCCGCGCCAAATGCACTCTCTATATCGTCAAGTGTACATTCTGTATCTTCAACCGTGTCGTGAAGGAGTGCAGTTATGAGGATATCCTCGTCGGTTATCCCGCACTCTTCTCTCAGGATATTGTATACGCCAAGTATATGCTCATCATAATAAGGCTTCATACCGCCATTTCCCCGGCGCATCTGCCCTTCATGAAATGCTTTTGCCATATCCATAGCCTGCTGTATGCGTTCTGAAACCTGTACATCCGGTCCAACCATATCATCAACGCCTTTTCCCAGTGTCATGTCAGCCATCTTCTTATCCCTTTCAGTACATCCCAAACTACACAAAGTATAACATAGCAGCCTTGAATAATCTATCCATTTTTTATATACTTAACAAATGTGCTTCTATTAAATTTTACATTTACAATGAAATATTTTTTACTTTGCACATCACACTTTACAAAAGGAGTATATACATGGACATAATCAAGAAAATTGCTCAGGAGATAGGCTGTCGTGACAGCCAGGTTGAAGCAGCGGTAAAACTCATCGACGAGGGCAACACAATTCCATTCATTGCCAGATATAGAAAGGAAGCCACCGGCTCCCTCAACGACGAACAGCTTCGTCTTCTTCACGAAAGACTTGTATACCTTAGAAATCTCGAGGACAAAAAGGCTCAGGTCATCGCAAGTATAGAGGAGCAGGGAAAACTTACAGATCAGCTCAGGACGGACATTGAGAAGGCCGAGACCATGGTTCTGGTCGACGATCTCTACAGACCATACAGGCCTAAGCGAAAGACAAGGGCAACCATCGCCAAGGACAAAGGGCTGGAGGGGCTTGCAAACATCATCATGCTGCAGATGACCAGAACTCCGATAGTCAAGGAAGCTGAAGCTTATGTGTCTGAGGAGAAGGGCGTTGCAGACACCAGCGAAGCCATCGCAGGCGCAATGGACATAATCGCTGAAAATATATCTGACACCGCCGATTACAGGACTCACATAAGAGACCTCACCACCAGACACGGTGTGCTGAGAACAACAGCAAAGGACCCGGAGGCTGAATCCGTATACGAGATGTACTACGACTTCTCCACCCCTGTATCCAAGATGACCGGATACAGAACCCTCGCCGTTAACCGCGGTGAAAAGGAAAAGTTCATCACAGTAAAGATCGAGGCACCGGTCAACGACATAATATCATATCTGAAAAAACAGATCATCGTCAGAGACAATCCTGAGACCGAACAGATACTTTCAGACGCGATCGCAGACAGCTACGACAGGCTCATAGCCCCTGCCATCGAGAGGGAGATCAGAAACGCCCTCACAGAGACCGCTGAGGACGGTGCCATCAAGGTATTTGCATCGAATCTGCAGCAGCTCCTCATGCAGCCTCCTATCGCAGGACAGACCGTGCTCGGCTGGGATCCGGCGTTCAGAACCGGCTGTAAGCTCGCAGTTGTGGATCCGACCGGAAAGGTTCTCGACACCGTTGTCATATTCCCAACGGCACCTCAGAAGAAGGTTGCAGAGGCTAAAAATACTGTGAATGCTCTTATAAAGAAGTACGGCATAACTCTCATATCCGTGGGAAATGGTACGGCATCCAGAGAGTCAGAGATGGTGATCGCCGAGCTCATCAGTGAACTTGACACACCTGTACAGTACGTGATAACCAACGAGGCAGGAGCTTCTGTCTACTCCGCCAGCAAGCTTGCAACCGAGGAATTCCCTCATTTTGATGTTGGTCAGAGAAGTGCGGCTTCCATCGCCAGGAGAGTACAGGATCCTCTGGCAGAGCTGGTCAAGATCGATCCAAAGGCTATCGGAGTCGGTCAGTATCAGCACGATATGAACCAGAAGAAGCTGACAGAAGCCCTGGACGCAGTTGTTGAGGATTCTGTAAATAAAGTCGGCGTCGACCTCAATACCGCTTCTGCCCCACTTATGGAGCACATTTCCGGAATAAACAAGACGCTGGCCAAGAATATCGTGGATTACAGAGAGGCAAATGGACGCTTCAAAACCAGAAAGGAACTCCTCAAGGTTGCCAAGCTCGGACCTAAGGCATTTGAACAGTGCGCAGGTTTCATGAGGATAAGCGGCGGCTCAAATCCTCTGGATGCCACATCTGTACATCCTGAGAGTTACGATATAGCCACTGCCCTGCTGAGCCACATCGGCTACACAACCGATGACATTGCATCCGGCAGGCTCAAGGATCTTTCAAAAGCCGCCGGCAACATCAAAAAGCTAGCTGAGGAGCTGGGAACAGGAACGATAACTCTCAACGACATCATAAAGGAGCTTGAAAAGCCTGCCCGTGATCCCCGTGACGAGATGCCAAAGCCGATCCTCAGAGGAGATGTCCTTGAGATGAAGGATCTGACAGAGGGAATGATACTCAAGGGAACCGTCAGAAACGTGATCGACTTCGGTGCATTTGTGGATATAGGTGTTCATCAGGACGGACTTGTCCACATCTCAGAGATGTCCGACAAATTCATAAAGCACCCTCTTGACGTGGTGAGCGTCGGCGACATTGTCCAGGTAAAGGTCATCGGCATAGACCTCGCCAAGAAACGCATACAGCTCTCCATGAAGGGTATTTAACACACGACAAAATACAGTAACATATTTAAGCCTCCAGCATAGTTTATACAGAGAAAACTTATGTATGGAGGCTTTTATAGTGGAACAAAACAGAAACTGCTGCCGTAACGGCCAGAATCGATGCTACTATAACCAGGGAACCTCTGTTAAATACACCGCCTCATCCGGCTCCAAGCCACGCTCCTGTGACTCCGGCACTGCCACTTCAGTGAGAACCGACAGGCCGCTCGGAATGGCTTATATCCCTGAACAGCTCTTTGAAAATCTGTACGATGCAAAATGCGGACTGATGGAGGGCACCATGTTCAAGGATCTCAATCTGATATTCTGCGGGGTAAGGGGGAAATAGCCATGAATAAAATGAACAAAAAACAGCTTCTGCGCTTTATCACAGAGGTCTCTTTTGCACTTGACGATATTGCGCTCTATCTCGACCTTCATCCCGACTGCACCAAGGCACTTTCGAGCTATGACAACTATCAGAGCATGCGCACCCAGGCTATAAATGATTACGTGAACATGTATGGGCCGCTGAACAAATATCAGGTCACTGACAACAACTATTTCAACTGGGTCAATGACCCTTGGCCATGGGAAGGAGAGTGTAACTGCTAATGTGGGTTTATGAGAAAAGATTACAATTTCCTATAAATATAAAGGAAACCAACGCAAAGCTGGCTCAGGACATAATCAGTCAATACGGCGGTCCGGACGGTGAAATGAGTGCCTCGATGAGATACCTGTCGCAGAGATATTCCATGCCTGACAAGAAGGTCAAGGCGGCTCTGACCGACATCGGAACCGAGGAACTTGCCCATCTCGAGATGGTTGCGACCATCATTTACCAGCTCACAAGGGATCTGAGCATCGAGGAGATCAAGGCATCGGGCTTTGACAAATATTATATCGACCACACCATCGGCATCTGGCCCCAGGCGGCAGGAGGAATTCCATTTAACGCCTGCGAATTCCAGTGCAAGGGCGACGCGATAACAGATCTTTTTGAGGATATGGCCGCTGAGCAGAAAGCCAGGTCGACCTACGACAACATTCTCAGACTGTGCAAGGATCACCCGGACGTATATGAGCCTATCAAATTCCTGCGCGAGAGGGAGGTCGTGCACTTCCAGAGATTTGGCGAATGCCTTGAGGCTGTAAAAGATACCCTCGATCACAAGAATTTCTATGCATTCAACCCTTCATTTGACACCAAGGCACCTTGTTTAAAGAATAATTGAAAATTAGAAATATCGGTGGTAAAATGATGTCACTTTTAACAAGAGAAGAGGCGGTGTTATGTCAGAAAAACAGATCAACCACTCACAGAGATTCGGAATCATACTGGTTCTGTCATGCGGAATCATGTGGGGCATAAGCGGAGTCCTTGGACAATACGTGTTCCAGTCGTCAGATGTAAATGCCACACAGCTTTCCATAATCAGACAGTTTATATCCGGTGTCGTACTGCTTGTCATCGCCGCCGTAAAGGGAGATAAAAGGGCTTTGACCATATGGTCAAAGCCTAAAAGTGTCATATCTATGCTGTTCTTTGCACTCTCAGGTGTCATGGGCGTGCAGTTCACATACTTCGCTTCCATCGAACATTCCAACGCCGCAACCGGCACAGTGATCCAGTTCACATACATAATCATGCTGCTGTTGTACACAACAATATTCATGCACAAGAGACCTCATATATATGAAGCCGCCTCAGTCGTATGTGCATTTGCAGGTATCTTTCTGATCGCCACACACGGCAGCCTGAATTCCCTTGCCATATCCAGGCCGGCGCTCATATGGGGACTCACCTCAGCGGTATGTTTCACTATATACTGCCTTTATCCTCAGAAGCTCTACAATGAATATGGTCTGGTAAATATCATAGGCTGGTCATCACTCATAGCCTCCATTTTCCTTGCGCTGGTCACGAAAACATTCTCACTGCCTCACATGGATGGAAGGATAATTGCAGCCTCACTTGCGGTAGCCATTGTGGGCTCCCTCATCCCATTTACAATATACAGTCTCGGCATCAGCATCCTCGGAAGCGTGAAGGCGAGTCTTTTTGTCACAGTCGAGCCCGTGTCAAGTGCCCTGCTGACGTGGATCTTTCTGGGAACCCAGTTCACCCGTATGGATCTGATCGGTTTTCTCCTGATTCTTGGATCCATACAGGTTGTTGCCATAATGACATTTCACAATGAAAAACACATAGTAAAAGCTGAACAGACCCATCTGTCATGATGAAAGTCCATCCAGTTCATCTATCGCACATCTCATAACCCGGATCTCCTGAAGCTTTTCATCAAGAAGCTTCTCCCGGTGTGTGAGTTTTTCGTATATATCTCTTCTTCGTCCGTCAAGGCTTTGCAGCCCGGTTCTGCGGCTGTGTATCTCATCCCGCTGTGCACAGAGCTTATCAAGTTCCGCCCTGCTTTCCTCAAGCTCCGCTGTCAATCTCTTTCTTCCACTCTTCTTCCTGAGTCCCCAGTATTTTGACAACGCATATCCAATATAGTATGCAAGTCCCGCAGCTCCGACAGCAAAGAGCATCGCATACACAAGTCGTCCGTCCGGGAGAATATTATCACCCCGTGCGACCAATGCATACATTATAACTATCGACAATATTCCAAGTACCATGAGCGGTACAAGTGCTGTTCTTACTCCAGTCCTTATCCAGCTTCGTCTGTACTCCTTAGGAAGCTCCTCCAGATGACGTCTGAGCGTCGTGATCTCAAGTTCGCTTTTCCGCTCCTGTGCCCATACCGAGTTAAGCTCACCCAGAACATCAGAGCTGACCTCGTAGTCATTTTGCAGGCTCATATATTCCCTGACCGCAGCGTCCGCCTCGTATGTCTGACATTTCATCCTGAGTATCTGTCTGACCTGTCTCAGTGTATCGTGATAAAGCTCCCTGCCCATTTTTCTGCCCGATCTTGCATACAGCCCCGACACCTCTATCATCATGTCGACCGCAAGTTTTATTCCGTCTCTGCTTTCAAGATCGGCAACATTCAGTTTATCGAGCAATCGGCCAAATTCTGTATTTTTGTTGGCTCTGGCGTATTCACTGTAGTCGGATCGTTCAAATCTCTCACCTTCCACCGCCAGGATTCTGTAATCCTTCAGCATGGATGATATATCGAAGTTCTTCTCACAGCCCGCCATACGGTTCAGGCATATGGAATATATATTGTCACGTCCCTCAAGCTCCAGGATACCCAGAATGGCCTCCGTCAGAGCACCGTCCCTTGTATCGTTATCCACCGGATAATCAATTCTTTTATATTCTCTGACCGCAGCAGGCACAAACTTAGTCGAAACCACTCCGTCAGACATTTCCCCATAGATATATCCATGTGCGCCTGTTGACTCTCTCGACACAGCCTCCGGACTTCCAGAATAATAAGCCTTGCCCGGAATCTTCATCTGATACTTCTGGCGGCCGCCAAACGCAATGTAATTAAATCCACTGGCACGCAGCCTGTTCCAGTCAACCGGCATCCGTCTCCGGTCACCCCCACATGCGATCAGCACATTACATACCGCTTCATCCTGCGGTTCTGCATCATCCACCACCCTGGCATCCATCTTCCTGTCAAAATAGCTCACGCCGTATATATCAACGTCCTTGTCCGGAAAATGAATATGATCCAGTGCCATGGTCGCCTGCTCATCCCTGACCGCTGTGTACCCCATATCTCCAGTCTGTTTGTCTCCAATCTGTCTTATTCCAGGGCTTCCGATCACACACACACGGGATTTGAAACCATAGTCAAGAAGCGGCGCATCACTTCCCAGATTATCCTGAAATCCAGCAGCATATATGACCACTGTATGCTTTAAGCTTCCAAATATCTCATCAAGCCATACAAGCTCTTCCTCAGATGGCTGATGGTCAAACAGATTGCCTGCAACCAGAAGAAAATCCACGTCAAGCTCCCCGGCACGTGCCACCACAGCCTCAAATGTCATGTATATTTCGTTTTTCCTCTCGCCGCTCCATACACACTCCCTGTCAGGCAGCGCGCCGAGCAGCACATCGGATATATGTATAAACGTTATCTTTTTCATCAATCTGTATATTCCAATCCCAAGCATGAAAATGCATTATAATCCGTATTTGTTATGTGTGAGCATGACGCACGCCCCACATTTACATACTCTTTTATAATTATATTAGTATATGTCGATACACGCAAGTGCAACGACATAATGTATGTCGTGCACAGGTGCGACAGCCTTCACGCATCAGTGTGCTTCATTATTTCATGTCATCTGACCCTAAAACGTTCATTTCAACAGCCAGAGCATTATTTTGCCAAGTTTAATTTGTTTTTAGCTTGTTTTTCTCAATTGACTTTTAGATATGGCTTGCTTATAATATGTTAATGTAGTTTTTTGAAGTATTAATGGAGGATATAATTATGGCAGTCAAGTATGTGTTTGTCACTGGTGGTGTTGTATCTGGACTCGGTAAGGGTATTACTGCTGCTTCTCTTGGACGTCTTCTCAAGATGAGAGGATATAAAGTCACAAGCCAGAAGTTCGACCCTTATATCAATATTGATCCGGGAACAATGAACCCTATCCAGCACGGCGAAGTTTTTGTCACTGACGACGGCGCCGAAACAGATCTGGATCTCGGTCACTATGAGCGTTTTATAGACGAAAGTCTCAACAAGAATTCTAATGTAACAACCGGAAAGGTATACTGGAGCATCCTTCAGAAGGAGCGCCATGGTGATTTCGGAGGACACACAGTACAGGTAGTGCCACATATCACCAATGAGATAAAAGACAGATTCTACAGAAATCCCGATGCAAAGGATACTGAGGTAGCGATAATCGAGATCGGCGGAACCGTTGGAGATATCGAAAGCCAGCCATTCCTTGAGGCTATCAGACAGTTCCAGCATGAGGTCGGTCCTAAGAACTGCATCATGATCCATGTAACTCTTATCCCTTATCTGAAGGCTTCAGGTGAGATCAAGACCAAGCCTACCCAGGCGAGCGTTAAGAATCTTCAGGGAATGGGTATTCAGCCCGATATCCTCGTATGTCGTTCCGATCTTCCTCTTGATCAGGGCATCAAGGATAAGATCGCACTGTTCTGTAACGTGCCGAGCAGAAACGTTATACAGAATCTTGACGTGGATGTTCTGTATGAGGTTCCACTTGCCATGGAGAAGGAGCACCTTGCCGATGTAGTATGTGAGTGCCTGGATATGGAATGTCCTCCACCTGCAGAACAGGCATGGCTCGAGTGGACAAGCATGATAGATGCATGGAAGCATCCTGAGAAGAATGTAAGAGTTGCTCTGGTCGGAAAGTACGTATCACTTCACGATGCCTATATCTCAGTAGTTGAGGCATTGAAGCATGCCGGCGTTGCCAACAAGGCAGAGGTTGAGATCAAGTGGGTTGACTCCGAGCTTGTAACAGAGGAGAATGTCGCTGAGATCCTCGGCGATATAGACGGAATCCTTGTTCCGGGCGGCTTTGGCGACAGAGGTATAGAGGGAATGATCACTTCTATCAATTACGCCAGAACACACAAGGTTCCTTACCTTGGACTGTGTCTCGGAATGCAGCTCACGATAGTTGAATTTGCAAGAAATGTACTTGGATATTCAGACGCCCACAGCTCTGAGTTCAATCCAAACTCATTCCACCAGGTAATCCACATCATGCCAAACCAGCACGATGTAACCGATCTTGGCGGTACCCTCAGACTTGGTTCATATCCTTGTGTGCTTGCAAAGGATTCAAAGTCATACCAGTTATACGGTACAGAATATATCCACGAGCGTCACAGACACAGATACGAGGTCAACAATGACTATCGTCAGGCTCTGACTGACAACGGAATGGAGCTTGTCGGACTGTCACCTGACGGACATATCGTCGAGATGATCGAGATTCCTGAGCATCCTTGGTTCATCGGAACACAGGCACATCCGGAATTCAAATCAAGACCAAACAAGCCACATCCTCTTTTCAAAGGATTTGTAGCAGCTGCACTTGAGCATATGGATAAATAATATATAGAGACAGGGAGTATATCAACTGATGATATACTCCCTGTTTTTCTGTTTATTATGTTTTATAGCAGGTCTGTAAATGACCTTCCGGATCACTCCACCACGTCAAGAAGTTCCGCAAATGTATGGATCTCCGCATCCTTATCCTTCACACTGCCAAACCCGTATGCCGCGTGAATAAACTTTATCCCGGCAAATCTGGCACTGTCGCAGTCTCCCTGGATGTCGCCGACATATGCAGCATCCTCTATTCCATTCTTCTCCATGAGTATCTTTATACTCTCGCCCTTTGATACCTTTGTATCTCCCCAGCAGAGTATATCCTTAAAATACTTTCCAAACCCGTAATAATCAAGAAATGCCTCTATATATCCACTCTGGCAGTTGCTGACTATAAACAGCCTGTGTGATCCCGAAAGCTTCGCAATGGTATCCTCTACACCATCGTACAGAACGCCGCCATGTTCACGGAGATACTCGTTCTCATAGTCTCCGCAGGCATCCATAAGCTGAGTCATTCTGTCCTCCGAATACGCTCCGAACAGCTTGTCGGCAATGGCATCCATAGGCATACCCATAACAGATTTGATATCGGCCTCTGTCACCTTCATGTCCACATCAGCCTGTCTTTCGAGGACTTCACTCCAGGACGCAGCAACATTTGCCGCGCTGTCCCACAGAGTTCCATCCATGTCAAATATAAGTGATTCTACCTTCATATTCTACCTCTCGTATATTCTATTCAAGTATATGGTCAACACCCTGTTTGATGATGGTCACAACGTGCTCATCGGCCAGGGAATATATTATATTCTTGCCCTCTCTTCTGCTTTTTATCAATTTGGCCTGCTTCAGCACCCTGAGCTGGTGTGAAATAGCCGATGCATTCATCTCCAGACGCTCTGCGATGTCTCCGACACTCAGTTCCTGCTTAAGCAGGGCGAACATGATGGATATACGTGTCGCATCGCCAAACACCTTGAACAGGTCTGCCAGATCTGCGAGATCCGCCTGTTCCAGTTCATAACTGTCAAAAAAAATATTTTTATCTTCTGCCATATCTATGGTCCTTTCTGCTCCCAAACAAGCAACTCACGTGTTCCATTTGAACAAGTATTCATATGTAAATTTACTACACTTACTTTTTTGTGTCAAGTCACCTGAATCTCATGAATATTTCAAATGATAACTGCACACAATTACATCATACTGAAACGCCGCATTTGGCGCGATCATATTGGAGGTCAAAAATGAAAACATTAAATTGCATATGTCTCACACTGACCATAATCGGTGCTATCGTATGGGGCATTATAGGACTGTTCAGCTACAACATAGTGGACGGCATCTTCGGTGCCGGAACTGCATTTTCCAGAATAATCTATACTCTGGTGGGTGTTGCCGGACTGTATGCCATCTCCTTCTACTGGTTACTCAACAGGGATTAACGGCATTAATATGCAAATGCCCGCACCTATAAAAGTGCAGGCATTGTATTACATATCATAAAACAAATTCTGTTATTATCATAAATCCTATGCATACGCACAGTGCCAGAACAAGCGGCACAGATATGATCCTCGGTCTCTTGACCTCAGCGTTCCTGTTTCTTCTGAACATCGCCAGCATATCCATATGCCTTCCATTCAGGTACGCCAACAACACTATCATCGCCGCAGCCGCACACAATCCCATAAATGCAAATGGAATATATATCAATATCGTCTGCTTGAGCTGATCTGCTGCTATTCCCTCAGAAGCCTGTTTCTCCACCATCTGCTTTAGCACGCTGACATGTGATGCTATATAGCTGATGATGACGGATATCTCATTAAAGCAGAAATGGGCATACATGGTCGTAAATATACTTCCTGTCGCCTCGGCAAGAAATCCCAACATCATTCCCAGAACCATCGCATATGCCATCTGATTGAAATTCATGTGCATGGCTCCGAACATTATTCCTCCTATGATTATAGCCGCCAGTCTGCTGCCATATCTGTAGCTTCCCATTATGACGCCTCTGTAGGCAAGCTCCTCCACGATTCCCGGAGTGACCGCCATGAGAAGTGTTGACACCCACAGCTTATGATTCGACACAAGACCTGTTGCAAGCTCGGTAGTGGCACTCTCCACCCACAGAAGACTTATGGCATTTATGAGTGTCATAAGAGGCTCAAGAGCCACGACGAATGCCGGAACGATGATTATCGCCAGCCAGTGCGTCTTTTTCAGTCTGAGCGTTTCGCGCAGATCACATTTGCTTATAAGAATATATATGATCGTCGGCACGAATATCATGCTCTGGCTCAGGATCAGATTCTGAACCATGGTTATATGTGAGCCGATATTCGTCTTCCACAGGATCATAACAACACACAGATACACACATATCAGCGACAGGAAAAACCATGACGCTCCGTGTACCTTTCTCTGAACATTGTCCTGTCTCATACGCTTACTCTACTGTAGCGATGGCTTCTATCTCTATAAGCACATCCTTAGGGAGTCTTGCAACCTCCACGCATGAACGTGCAGGGAAATCGCTTGTGAAGAAGTCCTTGTAAATATCATTTATCTTGCCAAAATCATTCATATCCTTGATAAATACTGTTGTCTTCACTACCTTATCCATAGATGAGCCTGATGCCTCTATGAGATTCTTGAGATTGCCGATCGCCTGTCTTGCCTGTACAGTGACATCTCCCTCAACCAGTGTATTTGTCTCAGGATCGATAGGTATAACTCCTGATGTAAAAAGCATTCCATTCACGAGAACCGCCTGTGAATATGGTCCTATTGCCGCTGGTGCCTTTGGTGTACTTATTATTGTCTTCATGTTTTGTTCCTCCTGTTTTTTACTATTATATATGATGAACTATTACTCCTCATCCATCTCGCTCAGCTCCGCCATGAGAGCCTTTCTGTTGTTGCGCCTTCCGCCATTGCTTCTGGTGAATTTCACAGTGCCTTTTCTGTCTGGCACGGGCTCCGGTGACCGTCTGGATACCGGCTTCTTCGTCTCAGGCTTTGCACGCTTTACAACATCGGCTTTGGTTGTTCCTTTTTTCGCAAGCTCTGCCCGCTCTTCCTCGGACAGTATCTCAATGTTCTTCTCTGTGATCCTTATCTTACCGTCCTTGAGGAGCTTGCCAACCGCCGTCTTAAATGCTCTCTTGCTTATTCCAAATTCCTTCTCTATCACCTTTGAATCTGCCTTGTCATTGAACGGGAGCACTCCATTATATGAATCGATGATATTCAATATCATCTCTGCATTCTCCCTAATCTGCATCTTTATCGGCTTCTGCATGGTGAGGTTCAGCTTGCCGTCTTCCCTGACTGACGCAACCCTGCCCTCAACGTGGTCGCCGGCATATATGGCACTGTGTATCTCCTTCTTCGGGATAAGTGCTGAATATTTGTTGTCCACAGCGACAAATGCACCATACTCGGAGCTGTACTCTATAACTATTCCCGATATAGCATCTCCCTGCTTATATGGGGAATTGCTGCTCAGATACTCATAAACCTTCATGGACACACACAGTCTGTCCGATTTGTCAGTGTACATTCTGACCAGATATTCATGGTTCTCTCTCACTGGGCCAACCTGCTCCTTAAACGGAAGCAGAATATCCTTTTCAAGTCCCCAGTCCATGAATGCACCGATCTTGGTAGTTCCCACACACCTGAGAACAGCCATCTTACCCATAGTTATATATGGAACATTCACAGTTGCAATGAGTCTGTCGTCAGAATCCCTGTATATGAACACGTTGATGTGCTCGCCTGTCTTTATGCCATTCGGAACCTGCTTTCTCGGAAGAAGCACCTCACTGTCAGAATCCGCACATCCAAGATACACACCAAATTCCTTTTCTCTCTTTACTATAAGATCATTCCATTCGCCTATCTTTATCATCGTCATACCGTCCTCTTAATTTTTTCTGTCGACACAGTATATCATATATCCTTACTGCTCCGTTCAAACTGGACAACACACCTTGTCCTGTCCTCTTCATCTGCCAGGATTATCTGAACATATCTGTCGTCAATAAACCTCTTTACTACTATAACATCATCTTTCACATATTGCATCTTATATTCCGCTCTGACTGCAATAATATCCGCAACATCATCCACGTATTCCTGGGCAAGAGCAATATACGCTTCATTATTCATATGATTGTTGGAGTCTATCTGATAAGACATGACCTTTCTGGTATCTATAGTCTCCGCATCGCCCAGCAGTTTTACCTTGCGCGGCGCATACTCCATGTCTATGGCAGGCTCCATCGGATATGCGTCTGACACCTCTTTGTCTATCTTGACAGGTCTCAGCCTCTCGGTGTCCATATAGCTCCAAATGGATGCCGCCTTAACTATGCGTTCTCCATTCTCGTCCAGTATATCTATATTTCTGAATCCCAGAGATGCCTTGAAATCATATGCCCACGTCCTGACCTTGATCTTCTCTCCCATCGCAGGATATCTGACCACCTCTATCTGCCAGGAAACCAGGAACCATGCTCTGTGGTGTTCTGCCAGATAATCCAGCCCTATGCCGACCTCCTCCGACTGCAGTATAGCACAGTCCTGGAAATAGTTCGCTATGGTCGCCATGTTGGATATCTTATTTCCACCAGTCTCACTATACCTGACTATCGCTTCATATGAATACATTACGCCACCTCCATGATGCTCATTTTACTATAATTTTATACCCTATTTAGAGGGCTATCGCAAGGTGAAAAATTTTTTTGAAATTTTTTTAAAAAAGTGCTTGCATTATTCTGAGCTTTAGTATATACTACCATTTGTTGAGGCAATGGGCTATCGCCAAATGGTAAGGCACTGGACTCTGACTCCAGCATTTTCAAGGTTCGAATCCTTGTAGCCCAGCTACTAAGACTTGAGATTTATCTCAAGTCTTTTTTATTTTATAAACCGCTTCATATAATGATACTTACAGTGGGCAGTCCGCTCCACAGCACATAAAAAAGACATGTCGTTAGGCTCCGACATGTCTTTCGTGTATTACTATCTGTGAAAAATTTCATTGGCGTAACAAAAATGTAACACATTTTTAAAACATTATCAATAGGTTTTCGCGTATTTTTTCTAAAAATTCAATTTCAATCCAAGCAATTTTCGCGCATTATTCTCAAATATATTGTTTTTGTCCACATCTTCCAGATCAAGGGCCTCTATGTCCGCACATGACTGTTCCTGATCAGACCATGGGCTGTCCGTTCCGAACAGGATCTTGTCAGACCCGTGAGCTGCCACTATCTTCTTAAACATGTCACCATCAAGAAGCTGCCATCTGTGCGATGCCCCCTCCCGCCAGTCTATCTGTCCATAGGAAAATGCCGTGTCAAAATACACATCTCTTCCGCAAAGTCTGTTCAGCACGTCATCCCACATCTGCCATCCACCCATATGGGCAAGCACAAGCTTGTCAGGCCCAACCTCATCCAGCACCTCCTCCGCCATTGCAGGAGTGCAGTGAGTCACATCAGGAAGTCCTATGTCTGTTCCCGCATGTGTCACCACGATAAGCCCAAGCTCTGTGGCATAGCTGATTATCCTTTTATATCTTATATCGTTGAAAAAAGCCCCCTGGTAGTCAGGATGGATCTTTATCCCCTTCAGACCTTTGTCGCATATATCCCTGAGTATCTCTTTGTAATTGTCATTGTCGGGATGTATCCCTCCAAACGACCACACATGTGTCTCTGAAAAGCGCTCATTCTCATCAACTGCGAATTCATTTATATGCTTATATTGTTTCGGAGACGTTGCCACCGGAAGTACCACAGACACATCCACATGTCTGCTCCTCATGTCATTCTCCAGTCCGTCAAGTGTGCCATCCGAATGTGCCCTTGTACCGGATCTGCTCTCCAGAAGCCCTACCGTCTTGGCTGCTATCCTGTCGGGATACGTGTGTGTGTGAAAATCTATTATCATAAATATTCCTCCTGTACATTTATACTGCGTAAGCGCAGAACACCTCTGCTGCGGCCATGCTGTTCACGTTCTCCATATCCCCAGTTGAAAAACATCGGATTTTGAGGTATCTTTATCAAAGATATTTCCACAAAGGAGAAAACATGAGCAAACGAAAAAAGAAAATGACGCTGAAACAGATGCGTTCCCTCGTCGTCTTTTTGGTCGCCATAAACATCATACTATTATTGTGCATACTTGTCATGGGATTTTTTCTGGCAAAGGCACAGATCACCAAGGGGAAAGGACAGACTGTCATGCTCCAGAAGGCCAACGACACATACACGGTGTGTGTGGATGCTGGTCATGGAGGAAGCGATGTAGGCGCTGTGGGACTTGACGGAAGCTACGAGAAGGACGACAATCTCCGTCTTGCGCAGGAGGTTGCCAAAGCCCTGAAAAAGAGCGGCGTCAACGTCATAATGACCAGATCCGACGACAGCGACACACAGCTCGACTCCCGTTCAAAGATAGCAAACAAGGCCAAGGCTGATATCTTCGTTTCGCTACACCGCAATTCAACAGCCAACCCAAACACCACAAAGGGCATTGAGATATGGATACACAGCTCAGGATCTGAGCGCAGTTATGCGGCCGCAGATGACATTCTGAGCAATCTCGAGGAAGTTGGTATAACCTCCAACCGAGGGGTGCGAATCGGAACCCAGGGAGACAGCGATGATGACTATGCAGTCATCAGAGACACCGATATGACAAGCATGATCGTTGAGATGGGCTTCATGACCAACCAGGACGATCTGGACTATTTCAATGAAAATCTTGAGAACTACGCCAAGGCAATATCCAACGGTGTGGTTCAGTGGCTGAACGATTATGTCCAGTAACGCCGGACATATCATAACATTTGAATAATTCCATAAAAAAATAACACATTGAGCACAGCCCAATGTGTTATTTTTTATTCACTTATAACTGTTCTGTTTCTTCCTGATTCCTTCGCCTTATAGAGTGCTGAATCCGCTCTGTTGAACCATGCCTTGGAACTCTCTCCCTTGGTGTACTCAGCGACACCACAGCTACAGGTTATTCCATCCTTGTTCATAAAGTGGAAATAGTAGCATCTGAACTCTGTTCTTATGTCCTCAACAACATTCATGACCTTGGACAGTTCCACATCATGGAACAGTATCACGAACTCCTCACCGCCGTATCTGAAGGCAAGTCCCATATCCTTCGACTTCTCCTTCATCATCTTACACAGCGCCTTGATAACTATATCTCCATTGCTGTGGCCATATGTATCGTTGACTTCCTTGAAATGATCTATATCAAATATGGTGACATAGGACTTCGCCCCAGTCTGCTCCACATTCTCGATCTCCTTATCAAGGCTCTCCTCAAATGATCTTCTGTTGTACAGGCCTGTCATCGGATCAACCATAAGCTCACTCATCAGTGTTACCTGTCTGTTGTAGCTTCCGGCAATCGATTCCATAAGTGCCTTCGTGTGCTTGTTGACGACCATAACCATCGCACACATAACAGATACTACCAGTATGTATATGAGCAGTGCTCCAACCCAGTTCATCTGTGTGGCAAGCTCACCGACATTCAAATGTAATCTCACAACATTGATGACCATGAGTGCAAGCACCGCAACTCCCGACCATACCGTCAGCTCCTGATCTGCAAATAACGCCGTGGCAATTATGGTGACACACGGAATAAGTATAAGCGGGTATATGGTGCAATATGTAAATGCTATAACACCGACACATACATATATCATACCTGTCACGACATAATTCTTGTGCTTTATGTCCGCCTCATCGTGCTTCATATAAAAATAGCAAATTGTGATTGCTATAGCCTGTACTATCATCGGCAGCACGATATACTTTACTATATATGCGCCTGCTCCTATGCTCTTATCTACTCTGTATACTCCAAATAATATCCATGAAATAACAAAAGAAATACTGCATATAACTATCATCATACGCCATACCAGCATATGCCATCTTGCGTCAATCTCATCCTTGTTAATATCATTCATGTGTACGCACCCCGCAAACCATCATATGTGTTGATTTTACCATATGAGGGTCCTTTTTTCCACCATTAATCAACAAAAGACGGACTTTTTTTATGCCAAAATCCGTCTTTTGTACTAAAAATCGTCAAATTACTTAAGGTTGTAGCCAACCTCAAATGCCTCAAGATTCTTCTCCACTGTCTTAGGTGGAACTGTGTTCTTGATAACCTCAACCCATGCATCATGTGAGAAATCCATGTGCTGTGCCGCGATTCCTATGATGACTGTGTTAAATACCTTGTTGTTGCCAAGCTTCTTTGCCTCGTCCATGGCATCAACTGAGATAACCTTGTACTTGCCGCTGAGCTCCTCGATGATTCCATCAGGATACTGTGCTGCGCCTGTAACTACAGTGATAGGATCTATTCTCTGGTCATTTACGATGATAACTCCATCCTTCTTCAGGAAGTGTGCATATCTGAGCGCCTCAAGTCTCTCAAATGCTATGAGGACATCTGCACATCCCTCTTCCACGATAGGCTCATTTACCTTCTCACCATATCTTACATATGTAACAACACTTCCACCTCTCTGGCTCATTCCGTGAACCTCTGAGAGCTTTACATCATAACCTGCTGCCGTGGTGATTCCACCGAGTATACGGCTTGTGAGAAGTGTTCCCTGTCCGCCTACGCCGACGATCATAATATTCTTTGTCTCCATGATTAGAACTCCTCCCTTTCTATAGCATCGAACTTACAACGCTTCATGCACAGTCCACAGCCTGTACAGAGTGTGTCATCTATACGGATGGTTCCATCCTCCTGCCTGATAACTGCAGGGCATCCAGGCTTTAAGCACATACCGCACTTCTTGCACTTCTCAGGTATTGCCTTGCATCTTCCTGTTATCTTAGTCGTCTTCAAGAGTACACAAGGTGACTTTGTGATGATGACTGATACCTCATCCTTTGCTGTCTCCTCCTTGATGAGCTTCTTAAGACCTTCTATATCAAATGCATTTATCTCATGGACGCTCTGGATTCCCAGTGCCTTGCAGAGATTGTAAATATCAATGGCATATGTAGAATCTCCCATCAGTGTCTTACCTGTTGCGGCGTGATCCTGATGTCCTGTCATACCTGTTGTCGAGTTGTCAAGTATGATGACTGTTCCTGTGCTCTGGTTGTATACCATGTTCATGAGTGAGTTCACACCTGTGTGAAGGAATGTTGAATCACCTATGACCGCTACCCAGTTCTTGATATAATCCTTGCCCTTTGCCTTCTCCATTCCATGAAGGGTAGAGATGGATGAACCCATGCAGACTGTTGTGTCAATAACACTGAGCGGTGCGACAGCTCCGAGTGTGTAACATCCGATATCTCCTGCAGCGTGGATCTTCAGCTCTGAGAGGACTGAGAATACGCTTCTGTGTGGACATCCTGGACAGAGGATAGGTGGTCTAGCTGGAACCTGAGCAGCCTCGACTGTCTCTACCTTCTCGCCGAGAAGCTTCTCTCTGAGCATATTTGCGCTGTACTCACCCTGAACTGTAAGCAGCTCCTTGCCGACTGCATCTATTCCCCATGATCTGACCTGAGTCTCGATATGTGGCTCAAGCTCCTCGATGACATACACCTTGTCTACCTGTGCACAGAAGTCCTCGATCATCTTTCTTGGGAGTGGATTTACCATGCCAAGCTTTAAGACCGATGCGTTTGGCATAGCCTCTCTGACATACTGGTAAGGGATACCGCTGGTGATGACACCCACACTCTTGTCTCTCATCTCAACTCTGTTGATCGGCATGTCAGCTCCGTCTGCTGCCATGTCCTTGAGTCTCTGCTCTACAAATACATGACGTGGTATAGCGTTACCAGGCATCATGACATATTTCTTTATATTTCTCTCATATGGCTTGTCAGGAATCTCCTGTCTGTCACAGAGCTCTACAACGCCCTGTGAGTGTGAGAGTCTTGTGGTTGTACGGAGCATTACAGGAGTATCATACTTCTCACTCAGCTCAAATGCATACTTTGTGAAATCCTTTGCCTCCTGGCTGTCTGATGGCTCAACAACTGGGATCATGGCTGTTCTTGCTACAAGTCTTGAATCCTGCTCATTCTGTGATGAGTACATTCCAGGATCATCTGCTGCAACAAGTACCATACCTCCATTCACACCTGTGTATGCTGCGGTGAACAGCGGATCTGATGCCACGTTCACACCTACATGCTTCATCGACACTATTGATCTCACTCCCGCAAATGATGCACCGATCGCTACCTCTGTGGCTACCTTCTCATTTGGTGACCACTCTGAGTAGATATCTCCTTTGTACTGCACCATGTTCTCACTGATCTCTGTACTTGGTGTTCCAGGATATGCCGCTGATACCTTGACACCCGCTTCATAACAGCCTCTGGCGATGGCTGCGTTACCAAGCATAATCTTTTTTTCGCCCATGAATCTTACCCTTCCTGTCTATATTGATATTCTTGTTTTTATTTTTTCGTCTTAATTGACACTCTAATTTGTTATTATACAAGAATTATCAATAAAATAAAAGAGTTTTATACAATGTGATTACAAAGTGTGATTACAAAGCCATATCGAACAGCTCCTCTTATCGACATTTTCCCTAGTCAGTTATATTCTGCGTCTGACGTACCATGTCTGCAAAGCCCTGCCACTGCATATCGATAATATCGCCACTGCCGGCTGAACTGTCCACCTTACCGCCAACAAGAGCCATAACCATATCAAAATCTGCAGAACCCACATATTCACTGTTTTTGAGGATCATACCATAGGCCGCCACGGCACTTGCCGCACTCATGTCAACGGACATTTCGCTGCTGTAGCTGTCAGTCTTCACCACACGGCTCACAAGACTGCTCTTATCCCCATCCGGCTCCTTGTATCTTACGTTCACTGTCGCAAGCTCACCGGTATAGTCCTCTGCGCTATCAGACTTATCCTTAACGTCTTGTGATGCAGTCTCCGATGTATTTGCCTGATTGGAATCCTGTCCGTATTTGTGCTCGGCTGCAGGCACATCGAAGTCTGATCCCGCAGGCACTATCTCATAGAGCACCGTCACCATATGTCCTGCGCCTATCTCGCCGCCGTCCACAGCGTCATTTGCAAAGTCCGCATCCGCAAGGGCGCGGTTCTCATAACCTATCTGCCTGTAACCCTTGACATTTGCCGGATTGAACTCTATCTGAAACTTCACATCCTTGGCAACGGTGTTCAGAGTTCCGCCCATCTCGTCCACCAGCACCTTCTTTGCCTCATACGCAGAATCTATAAACGCATAGCTTCCATCACCATTATCAGCAAGAGCCTCAAGCTTGTTGTCCTTCAAATTGTCCGTTCCAAACCCAAGCACGCTGAGAAAAATGTTGTTTTCCTTCTTCTCCTCGGTTATCAGATCCACAAGGTCGCTCTCACTGGTAAGCCCCACGTTCAGATCCCCGTCCGTTGCAAGTATGACACGGTTGTTGCCTCCCTCTATAAAGTTCTTCTCCGCCAGCTCGTAAGCTGTGATGATGGCATCTCCGCCGTTGGTACAGCCCTCGGCTGTCATACTCGAAAGCGCCTCATTTATCGTGTACTGCTCTGAGCCGGATGTGCCCGAGAGCACCACCGTATCCTCACCCGCATATGTGACTATGCTCACCTTGTCGTTCTCATCCAGATTCTCCGCCAGCATGGCAAATGACTGCTGCACGAGTGGGAGTTTGTTATCTTCATACATGGATCCCGAGGTGTCGATCAGGAACACCAGATTTGAAGGCTTCTTGTCTCCAAAATCTATTTCATCCGTGTTGATCCCAACCATCATGAGCTTTGTGGCCTTATTCCACGGGCAGTCCGAATATTCTGTGTATATGGAGAACTTCTCTCCATCCTCAGGCTTCCTTCTGTAGTCATAGGTAAAATAGTTCAGCATCTCTTCTATTCTCACCGCTCCGTCCGGTGGGAGACAGCCTGACTCTATATACGACCTGACGTTGCTGTATGATGCCGTATCCCTGTCCGCCGCAAATGTGGAGAGAGGTCTGTCCGCTGTGGATACAAATCCATTCTCCGCCACGCTGTCATACTCTCTCGTATCGTAGGCGATCTCTGTATACATAGAATTTGAAGCATCTGTCACCATCGCTGTATCTCCAGCGACTGTTGCCACATCACAAGCTTCCTCCGCATACATAACATCATTCGACGTACTGTTGAATATTCCACTCAAGCCATTGTCCTGCAGCGACTTCTTTTTTTGCTTACTTTCTTTTTCCCTGTACTTTTCTGCGATCCCTGTTATCTCTGTCTTATCCCCATTTTGTTTTTCAAGGCGCATTCCCCTGCCATCTACTGCATCATCGTTACCGCAGCCCGTAAGACCTCCTACCATCATAATCCCTGCCATAACTGCGCATATGGATCTTGCAAATATTTTTGAATTATATTTCATCATAAAAAATCCCTCCGTAATATGAATTTCAAGCTACCGGTCAAGCTTTATATTCTATATACGAAGGGATTACTATTTTTTATGGTAATTTCTGTATTTTTTTAATTTTTGATTTGTTTGTGCTATTCTGCCCTCTCAAATCTGTACCAGTTGCCCTCAACCTTCACTACAAGGCTGCCATCATCACACACAATGTAGGCTGAGTTTCTGGATGGGTTCATGTCAAAGTTGACCTCGCCGTCATTTGCCGGCACGCCATCGGTGTAGCTCTCAGCGTAGGCCGCTTTGCTCTCATCCACGCTGTCAGCATCGACCATGTCGTATGTGTCCCTGTAGAGCACACCATCCAACATGATCATGGGGATATAGTCAGCACTATTCACAGAATTCTGAGCATCAGTATTTCTCTGTACATCATAACTCGCCGTGGCGTTTTCTGCCATTTCAGCAGCATCGCTTTGAATATCGTCTGCCGCAGCCGCGTCACTTTCTTGTGCATAATAACTTTCATCCGAAGTCACCTTCACACTGTTGTCCTGCGCTGTCTTATCGCTTGCCCTCTTACGGCTGTTCCTTAACGGTCCGGCTACGATCAGCACACACACCACTGCCGCTGCCACAAGACCGGAAACGATCTGGATGGTTCTTCTGTTCCTGTCTTTACGGTCTTTCTTGACTCCAAACTTCTTATCTCCAGATTTCTTATCCTGCACCCGATGCGCATCCACCGCATCAAGTCCTGCCTCTATTTTTCCCCAGAGATCAGGTGCATCCATATTCTCTATATATTTGTCAGCTATTTCCTTTTCCAGTTCATCTTCATGTCTGTTCATAGTCTGCACCTCCTAAGTCTCTTGATCGCACTGTTGTAAAGCCACGTGACTGTTCCCATCGGCTTGCCAACTATCTCTGATATCTCTCTGAAGGTAAATCCTCCAGCCACCTTCATATCAACTATCTCCCGCTCATCAGGCTTAAGCGACTCCATGGCCACCTTCAGTGACACGCTGTTCACAACCTGTTCCTCCATGCTGCCACTCTGCCCGGTCTCCGGTATCTCATCCACCAGAGCCTCACGGTCTATCTTCCTGATCCTGTCCACCGCCATATTCCGGGCGATCGTGACCAACCATTTCTTATGTCCATTTCCCGGCTTATAGCTTCCCGCAATGCTATACAGCTTGATGAAGAATTCCGATGTCACATCCTCAGCCTCCTCGCGCTGTCCTATGGTGTCGTACACCACAGCATATATGAGCTTCAGATACGCATCATATATGTGCCGCAGGCTATCCCTGTCGCCCGCCGCCATCGCAGACATGCACTGTTCAAATTCTCTGTCTGTCATAGCTCCCTCCTCATGATAATATACGTTATATCAACTGATTTTTATGGAATGTCATTTAACTTTTTAATCTTTTCCGCCTATTTACAACATCATATCTTCCGCATGGCGGCAAATCCCATCACGTAATTTTTCCTGCCACCGGCCGTGTCAAATGGCCATACCATATGGCGGCTGTCAACCAGCTCCACGTCGTAGTTCATATGAAGCGACATATCCTTCATGAGCTGTGCCACACCTTCTATGTGCTCCACCGACTTCATCGTCTCCACATCCCGCCTGTCAAATGCATTTGCAAGCTTCTCTGCGCATGTCTGATCCTCACATGCAGCGACCTCATATCCATATATGAGGACATCCTTTGTCATATGGTACATGTAGTCATTGAGTCTCTCCACCGCCGCCTCGTTCAGCCCCGAGATGGCACTGCTTATGAGTCTAAGATCCTCGTCATGATAATTGTCCCTGTAGTGGTAAAGCAATGCCGCAAATCTGGAATTGAGCTGGCTGTGAAGCCCGACCGCCACACTGTAATCAAATATATCAAGATACCTGTCGGTGTCATTTACTATATCCCCAGATTCCGTTCTGCCAATATATTTACCGGAATTGGCAGTCGCTATGCCTGTCAGGAACTCAAGTATATGCTCGGTGTCCTCACAGTCCTCAAGCATCGCCTCATACAAGCGGTACTGGTCATCGTCTACAAGCCAGAATGGAATATCCGCTATTATATAATCCTGTTCCTTCAGCCCATATTCCCTGACTGCCGAAAGCACAGCTTCCCTGTCTCTGTCTATGAGCACCAGCCTGTAATTATCTGCCAATCTTCCTATATCTATATCGCCGGCCGGCCCTATTCCCCACAGTGCAAGCACAGGCTTTGAATTCGCTGCATCTGCATCCTGCCCGGATTCTTTTTTTACCCGGCAGTTATTTTCTATATATTCCGTCACCTCACGTCTGTACTGTTCCCATCCCACATAGGAATCCGGTATACGCTCCGTGGCGATCATCTCATCAAAATAGCTCATTGTCTTCTCCTGACTCTGTGAACTGACAAATAAAGCAAAATGGTTATGCCTGTCAGTATTTATTGATCATTCACAGGTATTTTATAAAATTTTATTTTTAAGCACAAGTGGAATGTAGTATAATACACATAGTTGTGCAACAGGACACACCATTCCAGTTTTTTTACATTTTGGAGGAGTTATGGAATCAATACAGACAAACGCTCTGAACAGCAAATACATCAATTCACTCCTGCGCCCGGAGGAAAATCCTTTCATGCAGGAGATGCATAGTTTTGAGGAGATCATGATGATGTATTCATGTGCCATCAGAGAGGTGAAGACAAAATTTGAAGTGCTGAACGATGATTTCAGCGTAAGATATAAGAGAAATCCTATAGAATTCATACAGTCAAGGATCAAAAAGCCTGTCAGCATTGCCAAAAAGCTTGCAAGCAAGGGCTGTCCGGTTACATGTGCAAGTATACTGAACAATCTGGATGATGTCGCCGGAATAAGGGTCATCTGCCCATTCATCGACGACATATATATGGTGGCAGAAAAGCTCATAAGTCAGGACGACATCACCCTGATCGAGGCAAAAGACTACATATCGCATCCAAAGCCAAATGGCTACCGCAGTCTGCATGTCATAGTCGAGATTCCTGTGTTCTTCGCAGACCACACAAGGAATATGCGTGTGGAGGTACAGATCAGAACAATCGCGATGGACTTCTGGGCGAGCCTGGATCACCAGCTCAGATATAAGAAGGATATCCCGAACGTGGACATGATATCCGCAAGACTTAAGAAATGCGCAGATGTGATATCCGCAACAGACCTTGAGATGCAGTCCATCAAGAACAGCATTTATGGTCAGCGATATATTCCTGAACTTAAGAGAGAATCACCTAAAGAATAATTACAGTTATTTTTCTCCTACTGATATTTTTTCAACCACAGGGAGAATGAAAAAATTGAAATATTTGCAACTTTTTATTTGACATTTGCTCAAACCTGTTGTATTATAACTGATGTTGTTAATCAACATGTGTGCATAGCTCAGCTGGATAGAGCACTTGGCTACGGACCAAGGTGTCGGGGGTTCGAATCCTCTTGCGCACGTGACAGAAGCTGTCTGAATTATTTCAGACAGCTTTTTTGTTTCATCAAAACTAACTTTATAACAGCCAAATATTATTCATAAAAAAGCCAGGGGGTGCGACTATAAGCTTTATTTACATAAAGTGCTACTCCCTGCTCCCCAGATATTCTTCCACCTTCTCCGGCGTATCCAGTCTCAGCCGTACAATAGTCATCATGATCATGTATCGCAGGACTTCCTTTAATATCTCTTCGTCAAACTGCGACTTCATATTTTCCGGATACGCATGTACGAGAAAATGCACATTGTAGGCATCGCCCTGTCTTGAGATAAATGCACTCACATAGAGTCCATTCATGACCGCTGTTATGATGTCGTCATCCGTGATCTGTATATTTATCTTATACATCTTTGATATAAACTTTACCGTCTTGTCTTCTTTTACGAGAAAACGCCTGTCTGTAATCTCTCCTATGGAAAAGTTCTGTTTATGGAGTGTTATCGCCTGCAGGAATTCTGATTCCCTGTCATTCTCAATTATATAATCATATATATCATTAGGTGTGTATGCCATATTGTTCAAGTTATCCTTTCATCTATTTGTCTATATGCTAAGCGCTTTTGTCTATCACTCGTCCGGAGTCGTCACGTCACACTGCCCATCGTAAGTCCGATCACAAATACCACAAATGCACCAATCGTAAGCACATACCACTCGATAACACGGACTGTAAGTTCCCAGTCAGACGGCTCAACATCATACAGGTTTCTCACCCTGGGCCACATGGCCAATCTGAAAAGTTCATCTGGAAACAGCATACTTACGACCGCAATGATGCATATAATGATTCCGAATATATATAATACTATATTTCCTCTGTTTGTTGTCTGCGGACCATTAATAAACTTCACTATTTCATAAATATCCGGCGGATTTGCATAATAATCTCCTAAAACCACATCAAACTCGTTGGTCATCGTGCCGTCCGCATTGTATACCATGTATCCATCTTTTGAGACAGCGCCTCTAAAAAACACCTTATCACCCGCCATGATCTTTACTCCGATATAATCATCAGATGATAACATGCCGTTCTCCGTCCCTGCCGGTATGGCAGAATGATCCTCCATCCAGCTATATGGTCCATATGTTACGTCTCTATACCCATCTCCTGTAAATCGATGATAACACTTAAATTCTATGCTCTGGTCATCATATACTATGATACTTGTATGTCCATCTGTATATGTCACATTTCCCTGTTCTTCTTTTCGGGTCAGAAAGTCACCCCTGAATTCTATTCCCTTTATGGACATTATAATCGGATAAATTATGGAAAATGCTATGATCATTGCCACTATAATGCTCATCAGAACCTTTTGCGTCCTGGATAAATTCTTTATTCTCTCCATATACATTTCCCCCTTCGATCAGGAATTTTCTGTTATCTCCACGAGCTGCGAAACATACTCTGCAGATTTCAAATACATATCGACTGCCTATATTATCCTCCCATGCTATCCGCAGCCCCTGACTACTGCCCGCGCACGCCTAGAACAAATCCAGCGTATTGTCAAGATATATCTCTTCTCTTACCCTCAGCTGGTACTCTGGCTTTGTCATATAGTATAGTAGAAATTCCAGCACTATGGCACTTCCAAGACTTCTTCCCTCTATCTTGAAATTTGAAAACCCCAGCGGCAGGTAAATGTTCTTTATATCATCTATACCTATAAATCCCGGATTCTCCATCGCTTTTGAGAAACGATAGCCACCTGCTGCGTTCGGCGATGTACAGCGGTGAATGGACTTCTCTCCGAGAGCCATACGGCTCACATCCTCATAGCAGTCTTTCCTGTCCTGACAGGAGAACCAACAGCATTCGTTGCACAGGAATTCCACCTTGTCTTTCTTCTTTTGCGTAAACGCACCCAGCCTGTCAAATGCTTTGTTCAGCCGAAAATCCGGCACAACATATCGGAATTCATCCCGGTCAAGCTCTGCTGAAAACAGATCAAAGTCCGTAATGACCTTTGTTGTCGATGAAACCATATATAGTCCCGGATAATTCTCCTGCAGATAATCAAGCAGCAGCTCCGAATGGACTATGACGCCATTTTGAACATATGCCTTGCCTTCTGCCTGGTTAGATCTTAGCATGATACTCCTGCTTCGGGTGTCATCTGCAACAGCCCTGCCATCCTCAAACGCCCTGCACAAGTCATTACACTGCTTATCAGCAAGGTGTCCCGGTCTCAGTAGTGAGTTGCTGAAGGTCAGCCTCGCCGATATTCCATACTCACTCATAAGTTCCAGCACATCTCCGGCACCGCTGTCACCATATCCCACTCTGCCACCGCCCCAGAGGCAGTCACCCGGTGCGCCATACACTGAACCGATATCACACCAGTCGTAAAAATATTCCCTGTGCTCACGATATAGTGGCAGGAACACCTTGTACAGCTCGTAGAATTCAAAAAGTCCGGGCAGATGGTAATGTGCCTTGTATTCAGTTTTGCTATTCCCTGTCTCTGTCTTTGATCTGCCAGACAATGGCTCATTCTTCATAGTGTTCATTTTCCCGTTTTTCTTTCAGTTCTCATATGTTATCTTAATTTCCGCATATTATCTACAATTATATAAAAGTTCTTCATCTGTTGCAAACCATGTTTAGGATATTGTATATTTGAGCTATGGGAATTCACATTTTATAAGCGAGGGATGACTATGAATTATGCATTTACAAATGGAAAAATATTAAACGGAACTAAAGATATGCAGATACAGACCGGGCTCTGTATCCTGGTCAGAGATGGCAAAATATATGACATCATAAAGGATACTGCTGATCTTGACGGATATAAGATCATAGACCTTCAAGGACATTACATTCTGCCGGGTCTTATCAATATGCATGTACATCTTGCGGGAAGCGGAAAACCACAGAAGAAGCAGCGCGACAATGAAAAACTTGTAAATACCATCATGGGCTCGGCGCTTACCAGAGCCATCGCATACAACATGGTGGCGGGCTTTGCAAAGGACGAACTGCTAAGCGGTGTCACTACCATAAGAACTGTTGGCGACCTTGGCAACTTTGACACCAGACTGCGTGACGAGATCGAAGCAGGCACCAAGATGGGGCCGCGTATCCTTGCCGCCAATCAGGGAATCTCAGTTCCCGGGGGACATATGGCGGGATCTGTAGCTATCGCTGCTGCAAACATAGATGAAGCCCTTGCCCACCTGAACAAATGTGAGAAAGAAAAGGTTGACATAATCAAGCTCATGATCACCGGTGGAGTGCTTGATGCAAAGGAAAAGGGAGTCCCTGGAGAACTGAAGATGTCTCCTGACATGGTGAGCGCAGTCTGCGACAAGGCTCATGCAGACGGATACATGGTTTCCGCACACGTCGAATCTCCCGAAGGTGTCCGCGTTGCTCTGGAAAACGGAGTTGATTCCATCGAACACGGCGCTAAAATGGACGATGACATG
The DNA here is from genome assembly GCF_040915325.1 of Coprococcus sp. RTP21281st1_F1_RTP21281_210402. NCBI lineage: Bacteria > Bacillati > Bacillota > Clostridia > Lachnospirales > Lachnospiraceae > Coprococcus > Coprococcus sp. RTP21281st1_F1_RTP21281_210402. The sequence continues at coordinate 4,613 of NZ_JBCPDQ010000015.1, read as the reverse complement.
ATCAGACTTTTCAAGGAACGCGGGGCATTCCTCTGCACCACTATCTCTCCGGCTCTTCCATATGCCCTGTTTGACCGCACCCTCACGAATGCGACTGAGGTCGAGCAGTACAATGGAAATGTCGTATTTGAGGGAATCATTGACTGTTCAAAGGCAGCCCTGGCAAATGACATCCCTGTTGTACTGGGAAATGACGTCGGCTGTCCATGGATCACACAGTATGACTTCTGGCGTGAGCTATACTACTTCCACAAATACGTCGGGGTATCCAACTCATTTGCACTGTACACCGCGACAAAGCGGAGTGCAGAGCTTGCCGGGATTGGACAGCTCACCGGATCCATCGAGAAGGGCAAATATGCAGACATGATAGTCACCGCAGGAAATCCTCTTGACGATCTGCGCGTTCTCAGGAATCTTGAGATGGTCATCACCAAGGGAAACATCATCGACCACCCAAAGATCAAGAAGAGGAAGAATGTGGATGCGGAGCTGGACAAGTTTCTGTAAATAATGAATACTGTTTGTGTTTAATATTGCATTTAATGAAGATAAACCTGTTGTTTCTTTCATTGTTAATAGCAATGAGTTAAACTAAAAATACGACTAAACAGCAACGGAGGTTATTATTTATTATGGGAAATACATTTAGGGAAGTGCAGTGTTACAAATGCGGACATATTTTTATGTGGCAGAAAGATGGTATAGAATATCAGTCTGAATATCGTCTGGAAAGCACCAGCGAACTGCTGGGAATTGCAGCATGTCCTAAATGCGGAACGGATATGTTGGTAATTCCGCATATTCTTGAGGGAATCTCTAAAGATTCAAATGGAATTGTAGAATCAGGGATACGAGGAATATAAAGACAAAAACAACCGGGTATGTTTCTTCCTGAACATGCCCGATTATTTTTTATATGGGAATATCCTACTCATCTGGATTCACGATGGCGCCTATCTTAAACTCTCTGCCATCCTTTTGCCACTGTCTGTACTCCGCTGTAGCGGCAAAGAGTACATCTCCCGATGAGTTGATTGCCGTCTCAAGTGAATCCTGGACCACTCCGATGATCATTCCGACAGCAACAGCCTGCATGGATATATCCTGTGGGATTCCAAACAGCGAGCACGCCATAGGAATGAGCAACAGCGAACCTCCCGCAACACCTGAGGCACCGCACGCGCCAAGGGTTGCCATAAGACTGAGCATGAGTGCTGTCGGAACGTCAACCGACACTCCCATGGTATTTGCAACGGAAAGCGCCATTATAGTTATAGTGATGGCGGCACCATCCATATTGATGGTCGCGCCAAGCGGTATGGATACCGAATACACATCCGGGTCAAGTCCAAGTCTTTTGCAAAGTGACATGTTCACTGGGATATTTGCCGCAGAACTTCTGGTGAAGAACGCCGTCACACCTGACTCTCTGAGGCATCTCCACGCAAGTGGATATGCATTTCTCCTTAAGACGATAGTCGCAAGGAGCGGATCTACGATCAATGCAACCATAAGCATGGCGCCCACAAGCACAAGCAGCAATCTGCCATATTCCTTGAATATCGACAATCCACTCTCCGATACTGTCGTGAACACAAGTCCCATGATTCCAAATGGTGCGCACCCGATGATCCACCTCACGACGGTTGATACCGCATCCGATATGGATACAAGTGCAGATTTTATAGACTTGCTTGTCCGTCGCATGGCAAGTCCAAACAAAAGTGCCCATGCAAGTATGCAGAGATAATTTGCGTTGAGTATCGCATTTACGGGATTATCGGTGATGTTGAGCAAAAGATTCTGGAGGACCTCCATGATTCCCGATGGGACGACATCCGCCTGATATGATTCAAGGTCCAGTGTCATGGTTACAGGGAAAATAAAACTTGCGCTCACCGCCACTATCGCTGCGCACAGCGTGCTGAGCATATACATGATCGTCACCATACGGAACTGCTGGCCATTTCCCTTTCCTGCATTTGCAATTGAGCTGATGACAAGGGCAAACACCAGTATCGGCGCAATTGCCTTGAGCGCCCTGACGAACATGGTTCCGATCAGGCCTATTCCCGTTGCCCCCGGCACCAGAAGTCCCAGCACCGCACCGATCACTATTCCAACCAATATCTTCGCGATCAGCGACACCCTATTCCACATCTCTACAATCTTTTTCATGAATCTAACTCCTAACTATATCTATATTTCTGCTTTTTAACATACATTTTCTTTAGCATTCTTCTTTCTCAGAAGAAGTATCCTCACGAGCAAAAACACTGGGAATATAACTCCCGCAAGGATTCCGCGTTTCTTAATAGTATCATATATCGATCAGGCTTGTATATAACAGATTTCATAACACAAAAAGCGGCGAACAGATTCTTGCTTCTGTTCGCCGCCACTTCACTTCTATAATACTCTATTTTATGACCAGACTTCCTCTGCTATCTCCTTAACGAGCTTGAGCTTTGCCCACTGCTCTTCCTCTGTCAGCTTGTTTCCGATCTCACACGATGCAAATCCACACTGAGGGCTCAGGCATAATCTGTCAAGTGGTACATACTTTGCAGCCTCATGGATCCTTGCAATGACCTTCTCCTTGTCCTCAAGAACCGGAAACTTTGTTGTGATGAGTCCGAGCACGACCTTCTTGTTCTCTGAAACCTTTGCAAGAGGTGCAAATCCGCCTGATCTCTCATCGTCATACTCAAGGAACAGCGCATCTACATTCTCATTTGCAAATACATAATCCGCAACTGTGTCATAAGGACCGCTTGTGAAGAATGTTGAGTGGTAATTTCCTCTGCAGATATGTGAAGTGATGACCATATCCTCCGGCTTTCCTTCCAAAGCAAGGTTGTTCACTGCAAGCAGCTCCTTCTTGACATCCTCAAGTGATATTCCAAGTGACTTATATCTCTGCTTTGCTGCATCCCCCACTATGGCGCCCCATGTACAATCGTCAAGCTGAAGATTTCGACAGCCTGCATCGTAAAACTGCTTAATAACATCCTGATAAGCCTTTCCAATGTCCTGGATAAGCTCCTCATTTGTAGGATAGAACTTCCTTGTGTTTGCAATATTGTCAGGTACTATCATCTGCTGAAATGTCTGTGCAGGAGCCGGTATCGTATACTTTGCAACAGTATTCTCATCCTCGAACTGCTTTAAGAACTTGAAATATTCAACAAATGGATGAGCCTTTGCCTTTATCTTACCTACAAGATACGTATCATCAAGAACCGCAAGCTCTGCATCGAATTTCACACCATTTCCAGTGTTCTCATGGGCAACTCCATCAAATCCCCACATAAAGTCAAGATGCCAGAATGTTCTTCTGAACTCGCCATCTGTGATCGCATGGAATCCAAGTTCCTTCTGCTTTTCAACGACCTTGGTAATCTCCTCATTAACAACTTTGTCGAACTCCTCCTTGGTGATCTTTCCGTCCCTGTATGCCGCCTTCGCATCCTTGAGTGCCTGTGGTCTCAGAAAGCTTCCTACAAAATCGTATCTGAAAGGTGTCTGTAATTTGCTCATATGTCTTTATCCTCCGTCGTGTTTTCTCGTTTTCTTAACTTGAGGATATTCTAGCAGGATAGACTGTCCATGAAAAATACTATTATTTTGAGGCTCGTCATAGTTTCAGACTATGTGTAGCATACTATCTTCCCGGAAGGTCTTTTATCAGTGGCCTTATTTTCTTATAAACCGCCCCAACTTTATCATTAGAGAAGATTCTTTGCAAATCGTTATTTACCTGCTGCCTTGTTGTAGCAATTGATAACAATTGCACCACATTTTCTTTCTTATCTACAAATTCTTTTTCTTTGAAATTCTGATTCAAAAAAGACCTTATTTGCATTTCTTTTCCACCCTTGTCTGCCGAAACTTTTTCCTTTGTAACAGAGGTATTGGGTGTAATGGCATTTTTCCCTGTCAATTTGCATATCTCTTCTGCCTTTTGCACTTTTATCTTGTTAGACGCAAATGACTTAACAGCCTGATCGAAATCAGAGTCTTTTGAAATAATATAATACTTTGCAATACGATTCTGCTTGGCAAAATCCCTAATATCAAATAATATCTGACAGTCAACTGCATTTTTTATCGGAATTTGAACTTTTATATAATCAAAATGTGCCTTTGATGCATTAATCCTTCTATGTAATCCAAAAGTCATAGTATCAGCTGCATCGCTATAATAAATTCTTACACAATCCGTCTCTTCAAGCTTTGAAATTCCATTGAGTCCTTCCCGATTAACATTTTCATAATCAACAAAAAAATAGCGATCATATACCAATTCAAGCTCATAATCATCTTCATAATCATCATTACTGCCTTCTACCCAATCCCAAAACCACGGCTCCTGCATATCCGTATAGAGTTCAGCATCATCTCCCATTATTCTTCCTCCTCTTTTTCTATACTACATCTATTTTATTTTTAAGTATAACACTCTCATTTGTATACTTCACTGTTTTTCTTATTTCATCGTAATAAAAACGGCAATGAACAGATAGTTTCCTGTGATATGTACCCAGAATCCTGGACACATATTTATGAACTAGGCTGAACACATGGATGCTATCCTGTATTGTACAGGT
>NZ_JBCPDQ010000014.1:0-57050 GCF_040915325.1 Coprococcus sp. RTP21281st1_F1_RTP21281_210402 | reverse complement strand
TGACGTGATCACGACACTGTAATTTAGCGTGCGAAAATAATTTAAAATAATTGTTACTTTACTATTGACAATCTACCTAATTTCTTAATGTTCCTTACAAAAATTAAATAACATATAAACAAATAATAAAATAGTCCGGCCGGGTATTCCCCAATCGGACTATCGTATATATGTATTACTCTGTACTATTTTACTTTTTTGACAACAAGACCTCTCACTACTTTATATCTTGAACCTGATATCTTAACTATACCGGTAACTTCTGTGGCGATCTTGCCCTTCTTCACATAGTAGTTCTTGTGATTCTTAGGACTCTTTACTATTCCCGTCTTGCCTGACTGGAATACACCCTTGTAGATATAGCATTTAGCACCTGTTGTGGTACTCTTGAAGAAGCCTGTATAACCTGACTGGATTATACCTTTCTTTACATAGTAATACTTCTTATTCTTAGTGCTTCTGACAAGGGCTGTCTTGCTCTCTGCAAATTTGCCCTTTATTATGAGACACTGCTGTCCCTTTGAATTTCTGTAGAAACCGGTGTAAGCTGTATAAATCTTGCCACTCTTTACAAGATATGTTTTTCCCGTCTTAGGGCTCTTTACAAGTCCCTTGTATCCTGTCTTTACCACGCCATTTACAACATAGTAGTTGACTCCGGCACCCTTGACAAATCCTGTGTAATTCTCCTGAACCACGCCCTTCTTATAGAAGTAGGTCTTTCCATTCTCCTTCACAAGACCATTCTTGCTTGTATCAATAGAAGGAGTTGGGTCTGGTGTTGGATCTGGATCCGGTGTTGGTATTGGATCTGGTGTTGGATCCGGGTCCGGTGTCGGATCTGGGTCTGGTGTTGGATCTGGGTCCGGTGTTGGATCTGGATCCGGTGTTGGATCTGGATTTGGATCTGGTGTCGGTGTGATATCCGCATCCTTGTAGAGATATGCGTCATCCCATGTTCCCCATGCCTTACCTGATGCGGTTGCTCTCATTCCGACAACAACCTCTGTTGTCTCTTCCACTGTAAATCTAATCTCAGGATGCTGCCATATCTTCCATCCCTGTGGAACTGCTGAAGCTGATGCAAGCTCTGTGTCTCCTGCCTTTGCATATACCTCGTATACATCATTGTCTCCATTTGCACCGCCCTGAATATATGCGCTGAACACATACTCGCCCGGCTCAAGTGTGATGGTCTGATACATGTCATATGTGAAATCTGAAGCATTGTAGTAATGTGCACAGTATGCTCCGTTTCTGTAGTCTTCCTTTGTCTTTATTGCAAGTCCCTTGCTGGTATCTGCGATCGTCCAGCCCTCATTTCCTGACTCAAATCCAGGATTTACAAGGATGTTCTCCTTTAATATTGTTACATTGCACTGAACCTCGACAGTCTCATCATTTACTGTCACAGTTCCCTTTACAGTACATGTTCCTGCACCGTAGTTCTTTACCTTCTCAAGCGCTCCATCCTCCCAGGTGATGTCTGCGCTCTCTGAATTGCCATCATTGTAAGCTACTGTTGCTGCAGTCGGCAGAGCTACATTTGCAATATCTGTTATCTCGATCTCAACATCATCAACTGTTATTGAGACTACCTCTCTCTTGGTCTTTGTTCCTGTATGAACATATGCAAATGTCTTGAGCGACTCAAGTGGGTGTCCTGTGAAGTCAAACAGTGCCTGGTTGTCAACTGCTGAACCGCCGTACCACTTGCCGGCGTCTGCTGCGTCGTACTCTCCTGCGTATGATGAAGCCCAGCCTGAACCGTACTTCTCCCATGCCTCCTTGTTGGCTGCAAGGACGTCTGCTGCATTCTCTGCAGATGAATCATACACATTTACAGGAAGCCATGCAGGCTCCCAGTAGAATACACCGATTCCTGATGAACCTGTATTCTTTACAGCCTTGATAACTGAACTGATCTCATTTGCCTGTCCCTGAACTGATAAATCATAAGTTGTAGAATCATCTTTACCTTTTCTGACAGTATTTTCATGTCCATCACCATCATCCAGTGTATATGCCCATGATGTCTCTGCTACCATTACCAGCTTGCCGTATGTGTCAGCCACATTCTTGAGAACTGATGTGAGGTTGTCAAGTGTGCCATGCCATACAGGATAGTATGATGATGCAAATACATCGTAGTCTACATTGTATGTATTAAGTCTCTTTGCAAAATTTGCGTAATTGCCACTTCTCTCAGGATTGGTGAAATGGATGGCAACAAGGATATTCTTGTCGAGGGCTCTCACCGCCTCACTTCCGGCACTGAAGATCTTTGCCATGTTTTCCCAGTTCTTTGATGTCTCACCGCATATTCCGTTGGTCGTCTCATTTCCAATCTGAACCATACCCACATCAACGCCAGCATCGAGCAGAGTCTTAAGGCTCTCCGATGTGTATGACTTAACTGCAGCTACCTTCTCGTCAAGAGTAAAGTCAGCCCAAGCCTTTGGCACCTGCTGCTTACCTGGATCAGCCCAGAAATCTGAATAATGGAAATCCACAAGAAGCTTTATTCCGGCTGCTGTTGCATACTGTCCGATCTTCTTGGCTGTCTCCAAATCATTGTTACCGCCGCCGTAACCGTTTTTGTCTGCATCATATGGATCATTCCATACACGGACACGCACATAATTTATTCCACATGAAGCAAGGAACTTGAAGTATCCGATATCGTCAAGCTCATTGCCATCGAAGTCATAATACTTAACTCCACTGTTCTTCAGTGACACATAGGACGATACGTCTACACCCTCGATAAATGACTGCTTCTCTCCGTTCAGATCTGTGTATGTGAGATCACTCACGCGGTCCACATATATTCCAGCCTCCACAGGCTCAACTACATCTTCCTCGTCTGTAAGCTTGCAGAGCTTTACATTGTCTATCTTGCCCCAATATCCCTTGGCAAGACTGCCCTTGAATGAAATGCTGACATCAGTTGTATCCTCAAGAACGAACTCTTCTGTCTCATTTGTCGCCCATGCATCCCATCCGGTCGTGGCTCCAACAGCCTGTGACTTATCAGCGACAGATACTGTGAGCCCTGTATCCTGTGCATCGCCCTCGACATCATACTCCAGCTTGTATGTTCCCGCAGGAACAGCCACTACAGTCTGTGTGATGCTGACATCAGCCGCATCTGAAGCCCAGATATTAAGATAATATGTGGAGTTTACATTACTTCCACCGTTTTTTACAACAAGCTCAGCTCCCGATTCACTCTCTATAGTCCAGTTACTGCTGTCACCTGTTTCAAAATCGCCATTTGCAACCTTGAGTGTGTCCACCCAGCTCGCCGCAGCCTTCGCTGTTATCAGTGAAGCTCCAGATCCAAAGATCTGCCCTACCATAAGCGCTCCTGCAAGAACTGCACAGCCAATCTGCTTTACAATTCTCTTTCTTCTCATATATGCCCTCCTAATAAGTATTATTACGCAGACGCATCCCAATGCGCTCCGCGCGGCGTCTGCATTATCACAAGGATTCCTCATTGCAATAATAATGTTGATCAACAGTTGCGCAACCGTTTGTCCTCATACTGATATATTAACATATTTGAGTTCTGGTTACCATGTCGCTTGTAGACAATGTTTTTAAGAATTATTTGTGTATTTTGTATATGCTCAGGCGCAACTTAAGCGCAATTTGTGTACAATTTTGTGCGCAACAGGATAATATTATGTTATGTATTTTCAAATATGCACAATAAATTCCAACGCTTACACAAAGAAAACGCCCTGTCCATGATATGTTATGTAAACTTCATATCATGAACAGAGCGTTTTAACGTATACACACTGTATTATTCTATAATGTAACTTGGAATGTGATGTATCCATCCCCGTCACATCTTGCTGTTATCCTGCCCTTGTGAGACTCAACTATCGATTTGGCGAGAGAAAGTCCTATTCCCGAACCTCCGGTCTCCGAATTTCTTGAGCTGTCAGGTCTATAGAATCTCTCAAACAATATATCCTGAGAGCCCTCTTCCATGCCATCTGTGAGGTTTTTGAGAACAAACTTCACCTTTCTGCCATCACGCTTCAAGGATATACTTATATCCGCTGATTCAACAGCATACTTCATGGCGTTATCCACCAGTATGCTTATGAGCTGCCTGATGGAATTCTCATCTCCGACATACTTTATTCCATCTTCGATATCCGCGCTGATCTTCTTGCCTCGAACCTCCGACAGAGACGAGAAATGATCTATCACCTCATACGCCACATCAGACAGATCAAACTTTGCCTTCTCCTTCGGTTCAGGATTCTCATCCAGTCTGGAGAGAGCCACCATCTGATTTGTGAGCGCTGTCAGTCTCTTGACCTGATCCCTGGTGTTCTTCGTCCATTCACTCTCACCGTTCACCATCTCTATGACCTCGGTATTTGCATCTATGATGGTTAGGGGTGTCTTGATCTCATGGCTTGCATCGGTGATAAACCGCTTCTGCTTGGCATAACTCTCAGCCACCGGCTTGAATATCTTCTTTGACCAGAACAGCACCAACATGAACACCGCAAGGAATCCCAGAAGTGACACTCCTACACTGTATACCAACGTATTTCTGAACGACTCCAGCTCCTGACGGCAGTCGACAAATATTATCCTGGTTCCATCCTCACAGTCCGCTACCCTGTATCTGTATATATCCGTAAATCCACTGTCTGAACCGTCCCCAAGTATCTTCAAAGCATACGACTCGGCTTCCGATTCATCAACAGCAGCTATATTGTCAAGGCTGTAGGACTCAACAGCCCCATCACTTACGACCACGGAGAAATATCTTGTCTGAAATGGTGTCTCCGGTGAGAACTTATCATTGCTCTTGCCATCAGGCTTATCAGGTGGCTGGGAATCCGCATTGGTCTTAACCTTCTCTTTCAGAAAATCCTTGCGGTCAAACTGTCCATTATTATCCACCAGTTCACTTAAGGTATCATCCGCCCTTGAAACCATGCGGGCATAATTTGCTATGTTGAGAATGCTCATTATGACAAACAGCACTCCAAATGTGGATGCCATTGCCGCAAATATAAATCTTTTTCTCAGATTCTTTATCATGTTCTATCCTCTTCCTTATACTCAAGTGTGTATCCCTGATTTCTTACTGCCTTAATGGACACCCCTGAGCCTATCTGACTGAGTTTCTTCCTGAGATACGAGATATTGACCCACACAACACTGATCTCCGTATCCGTGTCATAGCCCCATATCTTCTCCATCATAAGCTCTGCTGATATTATCGCATTCTGATTTGCCATCAGCAGTTCCATGATCTGATATTCCTTGTTCTGCAGCTTTACGCTTCCACCAGATGAACTGAGCTCATAATTCAGGCTGTTTAACGTGCAGTCGCCATACTTCATCTCCGTGCTGACCGCCTCACTCTTTCTTCTGGTTATCGCGCGTATCCTTGCCAGGAGTTCCTTTGTCTCAAATGGCTTTGCAAGATAATCGTCCGCCCCCAGATCAAGGCCGTTGATCTTGTCATCAGTCTCAGCCTTGGCCGTGAGCATAATAACCGGAACATCGCAGCCCTCAGCCCTGATCTTTGACAGCACGGTAAAGCCATCCATCTTTGGCATCATGACATCAAGTATGACTCCGTCATACACCCCTGCCATAATGTAATCATAGGCATCCTGTCCGTTATACACAGCGTCCACTGAGTAATTGTTATGCTTCAATATAACCTGAAGCGCGCTTGAAAGCGCTTTCTCATCCTCCGCAAGAAGTAATCTCATAACCTTATCTCCGTCTCATATTATTATGGTCTCCACCAGATATCACGCAAACCATCTATAATTCGTATTATACCCCTCAAGCTTAAATAAAGCTTAAACCTTCATGACATCAACAATTGTCTGGACAAGTCTGTCTATATCTATAGGCTTGGCAAGATGGGCATTCATACCCGCTTCCCTGCCTCCACACCGTCAGGCATAAGATCAACCAAAAGCCCGGATGCCGATTCTATGTGTCCCTGCTCGTTACTCAGCTCGTTTGCGATCATCTGAACCGCAATTACATAGATTATATTTTATACAGTGCCGGATATCAACAGAAACAGACAATAAAAAAGCCTCACGGCCAGCTCAAAAGCCAACCGCAAGGCAATTATTCATATATTCAGATACGGGATATGATTAAACGTTCATCTGCTTAGCAACCTCGGCTGCAAAGTCCTCGTTCTTCTTCTCCATTCCCTCTCCAACCTCGAAACGAACGAAGCTGGCGATCTTGAGATCCTTGTTAACTGACTCAAGGTACTTGGCAACTGTCTGCTTGCCATCCTCAGCCTTAACGTATACCTGATCAAGAAGGCTGATCTCCTTAACCTGCTTTGAGATACGTCCCTCAACAAGACCATTGAAGATCTTATCTGCAACGATAACATCCTTATCAGCAATAGCAAGCTCTGCAAGCTGTGCCTTTGCCTCCTTTGAAAGGAAGTTGAATAAGAAGTTCATGTTGCTCTTCTTCTCTTCGTAGATAGCTACATCCTCTGCGCTCCATACGCCGTCAACAGCCTTTGCGATAAGCTTGTTAAGGATTGGCTTTGGAAGTGTATCAGGTGCATTAAGTGCACTGTCAACTGTGATCTCCTTAAGCTTAGCCATAGCGTCTGCTGAGATATCAGCTCTGCTGATGTACTGTGGGTTCATAGCTGCGATCTGCATAGCTACGTTCTTGAGTGCTTCCTTAGCAGCGTCATCGCTTGCGCCGTTACCAGCTACGATAACACCGATTCTTCCATTGCCGTGTAAGTAGTCAACTACTACATCGCCTGAAAGCTTCTGGAATCTACGGAATGATAACTTCTCTCCGATTGTTGCTGTCTTGTCAACAAGGGCTTCCTTAAGACCATTCTCTCCGAGAAGTGCCTCAACATCCTCGCCATCCTTGCCACCAACAAGTGATGAAGCAAGTGCCTGATCAGCGATCTGCTGAACAAATGTCTGGAATACCTCGTTCTTAGCAACGAAGTCTGTCTCTGAGTTAACCTCTACAACAACACCTGTTGTACCATTAACTGCTGCACGGCAGATACCCTCTGCTGCGATTCTGCTTGCCTTCTTCTCAGCCTTAACTGCACCGCTCTTACGAAGTACATCTACTGCTGCTTCCATATTACCATCAGTCTCTGCAAGTGCCTTCTTGCAATCCATCATACCGGCACCTGTGAGCTCTCTTAACTCTTTAACCTGAGCTGCTGTGATTGCCATCTTATTTTACCTCCAAATTTGAATATTGACATATCATAATAATGGTTATGTCGTTTTATTAAAGCTTTTTCAGCCTGTATATGTCTCTTTAAAAGTCACGGGATAATACTTTTTATATTACCCCGTTACCTTTTATAATCATTTATTAATTATAATCAATGATGATCAATATCAACTACAGATTACTCCTCTGCAGCCTCCTCAGCCTCTGCCTCATCTACTGAATCAGCATCAACACCCTGCTGAGCCTCGATAACAGCGTCTGCCATCTTTGAAACGATAAGCTTTACAGCTCTGATAGCATCGTCGTTACCAGGGATTACATAATCAAGCTCCTCTGGATCACAGTTTGTATCAGCGATACCAACAAGCTTAATTCCAAGTGACTGAGCCTCCTGGATACATATTCTCTCCTTCTTAGGATCAACAACGAAGATCATGTCTGGGATTCTCTTCATGTTCTTGATACCGCCAAGATTCTTCTCGAGCTTCTCCATCTCCTTCTTGATCTGGATAACTTCCTTCTTAGGAAGAACGTCAAATGTACCGTCCTGCTCCATCTCCTCGTACTTCTTAAGAGTAGCGATTCTTGTCTGGATTGTCTTGAAGTTTGTAAGCATACCTCCAAGCCATCTCTCATTTACATAGTACATACCGCAACGCTCTGCCTCGCTCTTGATTGAGTCCTGAGCCTGCTTCTTTGTACCAACGAAAAGGATTGTTCCACCGTTTGCAACACAATCACCGATTGCATTGTAAGCATCGTCAACCATTCCTACTGACTTCTGAAGATCGATGATGTAGATACCATTACGCTCTGTGTAGATGTATGGCTTCATCTTAGGGTTCCATCTTCTTGTCTGGTGTCCGAAATGTACACCTGCCTCTAATAACTGCTTCATTGAAATAACGCTCATTTTTTCTACCTCCATGGTTAAAATCTTCTGCCGGCATCAACTCTTTGGACCACCCGAGCACAGGCACCACGCCAACTATCAACCAGCATGTATATTTGTTATGCGCACTCACGCAATCGACATTGTAACACAAAAAAAAAGTGCATTCAAGCACTTTTTTCTGAAAATATATGTTTTATAAGAAGTATTCTGTCTGCCGGTCCGTGTTCTATTTTGCTCTTGTCCTGATGCTGTTTATTATATATGAAACACTGGCTACAACAAACAGAAGATAACCGACCGCAAGCTCACCCCAGAATGAACTCATAGTATCTGCAGCATCCAGCACATCATACATACTCTTATAACAGTCAAAGAAGCTCACATCATATCCATAATCACTAAATTCCTGATATAATTCCATGCTGACACTCAGTCTCTCTGAAATGTATATCATTCCTATACACAACACTACGCAGATTATTATGCCCTTCAGGTCAAGTTTCTTTCCAAACTTGTTGTACCCCATCATGGCACATATGACCATAACCGCTCCTGATATGCCTGCGATATAACCAAGCTTATACACAACAAGCCAGAGCACAACTCCGACCAGTGATCCAAGAAACGCTCCTACCAGTCCTGCCAGAACATTTGATCCGGAACTCTTTGCTTTTTTCCCCTGTGGATTCATAGTCTCCTGATCGTAGCCCTGGCCATATGGCTGACTCTGTCCATACATCTGGTTCTGGCCATACTGTGGATTCTGACCATACATCTGGTTCTGGCCATACTGATGATTCTGACCGTACTGCTGTCTCGGATAATAGTTGTCCGTCTGTGAGGCAGCTCCACTATCCGGTTCAGCCGGATTGTTATACCGGTACATAGGACTGGTCTCACTGTGAGTTATTCCAAATTCATTCGGTACATACTGCAAGGCTGCCGGATTTGGCGCAAACGGATCCATACTACTACTACCACTACCCGCACTGAAACGCTGTCCCGGATATCCCATCTCCTCATTATTCATATTGTCTCCCATAATTGATTACTCCTCCCTTTTCTCGTATCTTTACTGATTACCTAATAGTATCCATACTATTCCGCCATTTGTCTCATTGCCGGTAAATGTGTATGTTCCAGGTACAAGACTCTCAGAATATCCCGATCTGAGAAGCCAGTCATAATACTCATCTGCATCCCTGATGCCTATCTGTCCAAGCAACTGGCATATCTCGTATGCTGATGTGCCGGCTCCAAATGTGATCTCTCCGCCGCCATTGTCATACTTGATGGCACTCGCTTTCACAGCCTCTGTCGCCGCCTCGGTAGTCTTATTTGTGCTGCTTCCTGAACCGGTCTGCGAATTCTTATCCTCTGTATAGCCGTTGTCCTTGGCAGATGGAACTCTCTCTGTCTTATCAGAAAGACCTCCGTTGTTATCTGTTGTGCCGGTTCCATTTGACTTGTCGGAGCTTCCGGTCGTACCACTGTTGCTTCCACTGCCGCTCTCTGCATCGCTCTTGCCATTTTCTGACTTGCCTGTCTCTGTTGTAGTCTTATTGGCATTGGCATTCTTTTCCGTGGTTACTTTCTCTGTCGTTGTCTTTTCTGTCGTCTTATCCTCAGTCTTCTTCTCTGTTGTCGTCTCTGTGGAAGAATCCTCTGTGCTCTTATCCTGCTGCTGACTTACGACCGCCGTCTTGCCCTGACCTGAATCAGTTTTTCCGGCATTTCCAAAATTAAACGCAACAGTCATGGTAAGTGCTCCTATCACCAGCCCTGTACCAAGGCCTCTGAAATAACTTTTTTTATACATAGCTTACCTCCCGGACTGATTACTGTTTGTCAGCCTCATTGATCTTGTCTATCATAACCTTAGCCTCTCCAACTCCTATTCCAAGTTTGTTTGCGATCTCCATGATGCTGAGTCCCTTCTTGTGCAGATCTGCAACCTGCGACTCTACATCTGTGCCTTCATCCCATATATCAACAACCTTGTTCTGAGCGGCTTTCTTCTTTTTTCTCTTCTTTGAACGATTGTTTCTAGATCTGGCAGCATTGTTATTCTCAGCGATCGCTGCGGCTGCCTTCTCAGGATTTTCAGCCTCTACCACTGTAAATGCACTGTCTGTTACCGGTGCATCCTCCACACTGACTGCTTTCTCGGCAGCCTCTGCATCTGCAGCAGCCTCAGTTCTGCTCTCTGACTCGGTATTCTCTTTCTGCGCTTCACCCTCGGATGTCTCCGACTTATCATTGTCAGCGATACCGTCTGTTTTTACGTCATCTTCTGCTTCAGCATCAGCTTTAGTCTCAGCTCCATCTGCTGTCTCTGTCTTATCTGCTGCCTGAGAATCATTTTCTGACTGAGCTTTCTCTGCATCCGGCTCAGTCTTCTCTGATCCGTTATCTACCTCCGCAGGCTCTGACTCGGAAGTCTCTACAGTCTCAGGCTCATCGTATGTCACAGGCTCTTTCTCGCTGGTATCATCCGGATCATATGCCTCGTATGCATCCTTAAGGCTCTGGTTGATGTAATCTATCATCTGCTTCTTGGCCTTCTCTGACAACTGTTTCTCACAAGCCTCAAGCTCTGTCTGCATCTTCTTCTTTGCAGCCTCTATACCCTCCTCGTATGCCTTGACTGCATCATCTATCTTCTTCTGGGTATCAGCCTGGGCTGTCTCATTTGCCTTGACTGTGCCGGCTCTGAATTCATCCAGCTCCTTCCTTGTGCTGTCCATGAGCTCACTCATTTCCTTCTTTGAACTCTCTCTCATCTCAGCAAGCTCTTTTTTCGATGACTCCCTGACTTCATCAAGGCCCTTTTTCATGTCTGATTTCACAGCTTCGCCCTGTTTCTTCAGCTCATTCTTCTTCTTCTCTACAAGGCTGTCACAATACTCATCAAGCTTCTTCTCCAGATTCTCCCTGCTCTCATCCATCACAGAATTCTCTGTATTCTCTTTTGGACCGTCAGTGAGGAAAAAGCTTACTATCACTATCGCTACACCTACTATCAATGTCACTATTGCCGGTATCATATATTTCTCTCCTTTTCGATGTATTTATAATTCTGTTCTCAGGCATTCTTCAGTTCATCAAACACCACATCATTCAGCACTTTTATGTACGTGCCCTTCATTCCCGATGATCTCGCCTCGATAACACCTGCGCTCTCAAACTTTCTGAGTGCGTTCACTATAACCGATCTTGTTATGCCTACCCTGTCTGCGACCTTGCTTGCCACCAGTATTCCCTCTTCGCCGTCAAGCTCGGAAAAAATGTGTTTGATCGCCTGCAGCTCTGAAAACGACAGAGTGTTGATTGCTGATCTCACTATGGCCAGCTTGCGGTTCTCCTCAGCATTCTCCTCATTGAGCGCCCGCATCATCTCAAGTCCCACAACGGTGGTTCCGTATTCGCCAAGAATGATGTCATCTATATCGTACTCAGTCTGAAGTCTGTACAGAAACAGAGTTCCAAGTCTCTCTCCTGCTATATCAATAGGAAGGAGCAGACCATGATACTTGTCTATATCCTTTCCATCAAATCCAAGTGTCGTCAGATTAACATTCTCCTTAGTGGACAGGACGAGAAGAAGACGCTCGTTGAGCATGTTGTCTATGAGACTTCCTACCTTACCCTCAATGAGCTCATGGATCTCCGGAATATCCTCTCTGTTCTTGAGTCCGAGTATCTTGCCCTTCTTGCTTATTACCATCACGTTTGAAGCAAGAATGTCGCTGAGCACATCACAAATGTCATTAAAAACAACCTTATGTGAATTGTTATTGTGCAATAACTTGTTGATTTTTCGTGTTTTATCTAACAATTGTACACTCATAAGTTAACCTCCATTTTTTTATGTAATAAAAAGTATCTTTTGCTCGAAATATTATGACTATTTGTGATTCTACCACAACAAGATTGACATAACAACCATATTTTATGTAAAGTTGTCCTAAAAACAAAGATTTAAGGAAGTGTTGATTTTACTGGATTTTTCAGCCACAACATATAGTGGTCAGTCTTTTTTTCGACACAATTTTAATAATTATGACAACCATACACTTCTTTTAATTTTTCTACAATTCAACAAAAAAACAGACAAATTCACTAATTGTCTCCAATTAGGAATCTGTCTGTCACATATCTTATATCTTAATTATTTATCAGCAGTCTCCGCCGCCTTGTTGTTGCAGGTATAACCACACTCCTGATCTGAGCATACCAGCTTATTGCCCTTTACTATCATGTACTTTCCACATTCAGGACATTTCTCATTGCTTGGCATTGCCCATGACATGAAATCACACTCAGGTGCATTGATACATCCATAGTATCTTCTGCCCTTTCTCGTCGTCTTGATGACCACGTCTCCGCCACACTTAGGACAGGTAACACCTATCTTCTCGTAGAACGGCTTTGTAAATCTGCACTCAGGGAATCCAGGACACGCCAGAAATTTGCCGTGAGGACCATACTTGATGACCATGTTTCGTCCGCACACGTCACACACTTCCTCGGACACCTCATCCTCTATCTTGATGGACTCAAGTTCTGCCTCCGCCTTCTTCACCGCCTCGTCGAGATCCGGATAGAAATTGCGGACAACCACTTTCCAGTCCACGGTTCCCTCTCCTATCTTATCGAGAAGGGACTCCATGTTAGCCGTGAAATTCACATCTATGATAACCGGGAACGCCTGCTCCATGCTCTGGTTAACCGCATCACCTATGGCTGTCACATATAACTTCTTCTGTTCCTTCGTTATATATCTTCTCGCAAGTATGGTCGATATGGTTGGAGCATAGGTACTTGGTCTTCCAATTCCAAGCTCCTCCAATGTCTTGACAAGCAATGCCTCTGTATATCTTGCAGGCGGCTGTGTAAAATGCTGTTTCTCCTCAAAGCCGTCAAGCTCCAGCACATCGCCCTCAGCAAGATTGTTGATTCCCGCAACTGTCTCTCCTCTGTCATTGTCCAGATTGTATACAGCAAGGAATCCGTCAAATGCTATCTTTGATGCGGATGTCTGGAATGTCGCATCGCCGCAGCTTACCTTTACACTCTTGACAGAATATACCGCCCCCGCCATCTGGCTTGCAAGGAAACGATTATATATGAGCTGATACAGTCTGAACTGATCCCTTGAGAGCTGTTCCTTTACCATGACCGGTGACAGAGTCACATCTGTAGGTCTGATAGCCTCATGAGCATCCTGTATCTTCTTGTCTGTCTTGGCGCGTCCATTTGAATCGCCAATATATATCTCACCGAAATTGTCCGTTATATATTTGTCAGCAGCAGCAACTGCTTCCTCTGATATTCTAGTGGAATCTGTTCTCAGGTATGTTATGAGACCTATCGTTCCACGGCCCTTGATATCAACTCCCTCATAGAGCTGCTGTGCGATCCTCATCGTCTTGGATGTCGCAAAATTGAGCTTCGATGAAGCCTCCTGCTGCAGCGTACTTGTTGTAAATGGCAGCGGTGCCTTCTTGTTTCTCTCACTCTCTTTTATGGACTTTACAACGTATTCTCCATCTTGAAGACCGCTGAGTATCTCATCGAGGGCCGCTCTGCCTGATATCTCTTCCTTATTCTTACCATCTCCGGTAAACTTGAACGTGATAGGCTTCTTGAGCTTGCCGCCGGTCAGATTCGCGTCCAGTGTCCAGTATTCCTGCGGGATAAAATCATTTATCTCCTTCTCCCTGTCACACACGAGCTTGAGTGCAACAGACTGTACACGTCCGGCAGAAAGACCTCTCTTGATCTTTGCCCAGAGAACCGGGCTGATCTTGTAACCAACAAGTCTGTCGAGCACTCGTCTCGCCTGCTGGGCATCCACAAGGTTCATGTCTATGTCCCTTGCCTGCTTTATAGAATTCTTTACCGCATTCTTTGTAATCTCATTGAACGTAATTCTCTTGTAATCCTTATTCTCCAGCTTAAGTGCTTTCATCAAATGATAGGATATAGCCTCTCCCTCACGGTCCGGGTCAGTTGCGAGATAGATCTTGTCAGCCTTCTTAACCGCTTTTCTCAGAGCGGCAAGGATATCACCTTTACCCCTTATAGTGATATATTTGGGCTCGAAATCATTATCAACGTCTATTCCCATCTGACTCTTTGGCAGATCTCTCACATGGCCATTCGAAGCAATCACCTCATAGTTTGATCCAAGAAACTTTTTTATTGTCTTAGCTTTAGCTGGAGACTCAACAATAACAAGATTTTTTGCCATAGCTATCTGTCCTTTCTGTAGGTTTCCTGTAATTCTTATCATCCCAGAGCATCTTCCGGCAGTGTTCATTTTCATGGTCAGGCTCTGACATAATAATTTCTTACCAACTGTTTTATCAATCTTTTCTGTTCTAATTCATACAATATCTGAGTCACCTCAGACACTGAAATCCCAGTCTCGAAGCATATATCATCTATATGCCTTGATTCCAAACGTACACAACTATACACTTTTTTCTCTGCAGGCGCAAGTAAATTTTTGTTAAATGCCTTTGATTCAGCTCGGTTTATGCCCATTTCATCAAGTATATCCTCCACCTGTGTGACACACACCGCCCCCATTCTGATAAGTCCGTTACAGCCTCTGCTGCCCGAATCCGTGATCCTCCCGGGAACAGCATACACTTCCCGCCCCTGCTCCAGCGCCTGGTCCGCAGTGATCAGAGAACCGCTTTTTTCCCTCGCCTCAACGATGAGCACACCGGACGAAAGTCCACTGATTATCCTGTTCCTGTACGGGAATCTGAAAGCATCCGGTCTTATGTCAAGCCCACATTCCGACAGCACTACTCCGCCGCCATTTCTTATGTCGTGATATATATCATAGTTCTCCCTCGGATACGGAACATTTATACCACTTCCGAGCACAGCCACAGTCTTTCCTCCGGCCTTCATGGCAGCTCTGTGCGCAGCGCCATCTATTCCCAGTGCCATTCCACTGACTATAGTAACCCCTGATGCTGCAAGCTCCCCCGACAGCCTGTCGGCAGCTTCCCTTCCGTACACAGAGGCCTTTCTTGCCCCTACCACCGCAACCGCAGGGTCCAGATCCGCCAGCACATCCACATCCCCTGCTGCAAACAGAAGCATTGGGGGATCCGGTATATCATACAGCTTCCCGGGATACAGCTTATGTCCCGGATATATATATGTAATGTCATTTCTTCTAAGCTCCTCTGCATATGCCGCAACTTTCCCGGCATCTCTGTGTTCAAGGAATCCGTCAGCCTGAGCCTGTGTGAGTTCATCCCGAAGCTGTTCCTCAGAAGTGTTCCACAGTCCTCTTATACCTCCGTATTTCATGGCAACGTTCATCTTCACAGTGTGAGTCATCCTGCTTATCATCCCAAACCAGAGATAAAGTAATTCCTCCGTCATGTCACACACCTCCCTGAATGTCCGCATTTCTGAAGAACACCGCTTCTCTCAGGTGTTTTATCCCGACCTCAGGATCTCCATCGAGATCCGCAATAGTCCTGGCTATCTTGAGTACCCTGTATGCTCCTCTCGCAGTCATATCCATATCGGCAAAACAGTCCTCCATGAAATTCTTTGCCTCGCCGTCAAGCACTACATATTTACTGCATAATGCCGAATCCATCTGGGAATTGAACCGTATATTTTCACCGCTGAACCTTTCACTCTGTATCCTCTGGGCTCTCAGCACACTCTCCCTCATTTCTGCTGAATTCTTCCCTGTCCGGCCACCAAATAACTGTCTGCAGTCCACCTTCCTAACATCCACATTTATATCTATCCTGTCAAGCAGAGGCTTGCTTATCCTGGCATTATAATTCCTGATCTGCCTGACCGTGCATGTACACCTGTTCATATCCGGGTACTGTCCGCAGGGGCATGGATTTCTCGCCGCAACCAGCATGAAGTCCGCAGGAAATCTGTATATTCCACCAAGCCTTGATATACTGACCTCACCGTCCTCAAGGGGCTGTCTCATGACCTCGAGCACGTTCCGGTTAAACTCCGGCAGCTCATCGAGAAACAGCACACCACCGTGTGCAAGACTTATCTCTCCTGGTCTCGGATTATGCCCGCCGCCGGACAGGGCATGCAGGGATATCGTATGATGAGGTGCCCGGAATGGACGGCGGTTTATTATATGACAGGATTCATCCAGAAGCCCCGCCACACTGTACACCTTCGTTATCTCTATACTCTCCTCAAGGCTGAGTCTCGGAAGTATCGTCGGGATACGTCTGGCTATCATGGATTTGCCTGCCCCGGCGGGGCCTGTCATGAGTATGTTGTGCATTCCCGCCGCGGCTATCTCCACTCCACGTTTAAGGGATTCATGCCCCATTACCTCAGAGAAATCCACTTCTGCTTCATCCCCTGACGTATCCAGCATGGCTTCTACATCAACATATTCAGGCTCTATGGTCTGTATACCACTCAAGTGATCGACCAGCTCTCCTATACTTGTGACCGGTATAACAGTCATCCCACGTATAATGGCGGCCTCCCTGGAATTTCCCGCCGGCACTATACAGCTCCTCACACCTTCGCTGTACGCAGAGTGAACTATGGACAGCACACCGCTCACCGTATTCACATGTCCGTCAAGCCCCAGCTCTCCAAGGATAAGTATGTTCTTTATATTGTCTGTTGGAATAACGCCCATGGACGCCAGCATACCCGCTGCGATGGGCAGATCGAAGGCAGTGCCTTCCTTTCTGATATCCGCCGGAAAGAGATTGATCGTTATTCTCTTCGGAGGAATGTTGAAACCGGAATTGCGCAGTGCAGTCCGGACCCGTTCTCCTGCTTCCTTCACGCAGGATGACAGGTATCCGACCATATTCATAACGGGAAGCCCATCGTGTATATCCGTCTCCACTGATATGAGCGTCCCGTCGATTCCCTGTACAAGTCCACTTAATACTTTACTATACATAAGCAAGTGCTCCTTCCTGCTCTGCCGAGCAGCCTCTCCATCGGAGCACATATTACACTAAAAAGGATATCCCATAATCAAACACAAGTCAAACTCCATTTTGTATACCTGTTTGGAATATCATATCCTTGACTTTTTCCTTTTTCTGCTGCCCTTAACCAGCTTCACCGAAGCCACCTTAAGTAGCACAAATGATGCTGCGAGATTCACACACACTGAGATCACGGCCATATGATCCACCACGAAATTCGTGTATTTACCGTATCCCGTCATGGTTTCCACCACAGATTCATCCCCGAGCAATCTGATGAAATTTTCTGCTATCCACATGGCAGGATTGACTGCATAGCACACTGCCTTTCCCATCATATAAGTAGCATAACTGCTTCTTGAACCGTCCGACATATACATCATGGATTCAAAAACTTTTCCTATCGCATATGATAAAAACACAACAACCGCTATAGTCACTATGGTTGATATGGCCGCCGACACAGAAGTTCTCTTCACGCAGGAGTAAAATATTCCGATACTACCAACGTATATATCTATAAAGAGAACCATTCCAAGATATTTGAACAGTTCGTCCCAGCCCATTCCTCCAACTATGAATGCAACCGCCATAAACGGAAGAGTTGCTATGACATACATTGCCGTGGTGGCAACTGCCGACAGGAGCTTACCTGCAACTATCGATATAGGTCTTACCGGAGTCGTCAGCATGATCTCAAGCGTCTGTCTCTCCCTCTCACCGGATATCGAGGTGGATGTGATTATCGGAACTATGAGTCCTATTATGCACAGCTCACACACCGCAAGCACAGGAAACATCTGTGCAATATTTGAATAATATACCTGATATGCCGAGCCTCTGCTCGTCATGAAGAGCATTCCGACAACCAGCGCAAACAGGCAGTTGATGACTGTTATCGTCACGACCATTCTGGCACTTCTCGCATTTACCAGAATATCCTTCTTCAATATGGGATTAATAATTGTTCTTCGCGCCACGATTCTCACCTCCCGTAATCTTAAGGAACAGGGATTCCAGATCTTCCTTATCCCTGAAAAACTGATGAACGTGCACACCGTTGTCCACAAGACTTCTGAGAAGCTCGGCGTCAGACTCCCTCGTGCCTGAATAATAGACAAAAATTTCTCCATCTTGTATACTTATGCGATCCACATTGAATCTTTCCTTCACAATGACAGATATCCTGTTGGCTGAGGCCTCCGCATCAAGTCCCAACATATATCCCTTTATCCTTACAGGAGGCATGTTCTTATCACCATTTACAATCTCATCCACGCTTCCGCTGGCCACTATCTTTCCGTGGTCTATGACACCTATACTCGTACACATCTCTGAAAGCTCCGGCAGAATATGCGAGCTTATCACGATGGTCTTGCCCATCTCCTTCAGATCACGCAGTATATTCTTCATATCATGTCTTGACCTTGGATCCAGACCCGAACTCGGCTCATCAAGCACCAGAAGCTCGGGATCATGTATGAGCGCTCTTGCTACACAGAGTCTCTGCTTCATACCTCTTGAAAGGCTGTCGACGAACTCGTCCTTTTTATCCTGAAGGGCGACAAGCTCTAGATATTTATCTGCGACCTTCTCCACTTCCCGCTTGCTCATACCGTACATGGAGCCATAAAAATCCATGTACTCCATGACCTTCAGATTGTCGTACACACCGAAAAAGTCAGGAACATATCCTATCTTCCGTTTCACATCCGCAGGTCTGCCAAGTGCGTCTACACCGTCTATGGTGACCTTTCCCGATGTGGCTTTAAGGAGTCCGCACATGATCCTCATGGTTGTCGTCTTACCGGCACCATTTGGTCCGACAAATCCGAATATCTCGCCCTTATCAATATGAAGATTCATATGATCGAGCGCAACAAACTTTCCATATCTCTTGGTGAGTTCTTCTATATCAACCATTACCGGACACCTCCCCTCGCACTGATATGTGGAAGGTAACTGTCCACATAATAATCTCCCTGCTGAGGAGATATAAATCTCATAGCCAGGCATCCGTCCGACATATATTTGTCAAGTTCCTGCCCCTTTATGATCGTTTGTCCATCGGCAAATACCGTGTCATATTCACCGGTCTCTCTGTTGAGCATCTGCACTACGACCTTGTTCTTGCCGCTTCCCGCCTGGGTCTTATCGTATATCAGTTCCGTTATATCATCATTCTTGCCAAATCTGATGTTAACGTCCACGGTTTCAGAATACATCAACAGATCGTCATCACCATAATCTGATCCGCCGATTCCATTCTCATCCCTGTCATAAATGCTGTAATAATAAACTCCATCCACATCCTCATATTTAAGGGTATCTATGTCGTATACCATATAGCTGCCATAATTTTCCGTATCGGCATCACTCATCATATCCGGATCCCGCTGTATGGTTCCCCACACAGCCACAACGCCGTCATCTGCAGCGAGTCTACTGTACTGGGCAAGCCGGAGCTGCATGTAATAATTTCTGGACCATTCCGCCGACGATTCATCATCTCCGAAATAATCCTCACCATACTTCTTCGTGTAATATGATCTCATTCCGTCAAGTATGGAGCCGCCGTCAAATTTGTGGGTATTCTTCCTGCTTATCCGTATGGTATCTCCCGCTCTCAGGACATCAGCAACGTAATAATATCCCTCGGACATGACCACAAGATTCTCCACATCGTACGAGGTGTCATTTGTCAATGTTCCCTCAAAGCCATCTGTATATAATGTCAAATTCTTCCGAATCCTTCCAATATCGTTGCTTCCAGCAAAGCTTGCATTAGCTGATATAGTGCCAAATGAACGATTGCTGTAATAATTCAGTGTAACGCCATCTTTTCCATCATTTTTTACCGCATTGAGATTGTCATAAAAGCTGGATTCCATGGAATCATCCATCTCGATGTTGGAATATTTGCTGTTGATGTCTATCTTGTATTGGCCTGATCTGCCGCCTATTATATATGAATATGCATCCTCCCGCTTGGTATCACCGCTTATATCCGCAGCCACAAATGTAAGTCCGATAGGCTTTGTAACTCTGTACTTGAGGCTTACCATATATATGGCACCTGTACCGATAATTGCACATACCGGGATAACTCCCCATATGAGCTCCTTCTTTTTGAGCCTGCTGAGGACGATGTACGCCACAGGACCACACACAATGATATATATGATCAGCACGAGCATAATGACAACAGGTGACGGGGTGCTTCTCTTGTTGGCTGCATTTGCCACATCATATCCATAATATGTGCCACCATAATACCAGCCTCCATCGATCCAGTTCTGTGTCATATCCGTAAAGCCTGCCTCCAGAACAGCCTGCGCCTGGGCAGTCTTATCCTTCTCATCCGTCTGTGCAAGCGAATACGGGAGCACCACGATCCTGCCATATCCCATATTCAGATAGTACCCATCTGAGCCGTCCAGCTCATGTACCTTCTGTGTGTCATTCACAGCGGAGACAAAATCGCCGTCAAAGCTGCTGAGTTCATTTTCATCTGACGACTTGGCCAGTATCATAGCTCCACCACTGTACACCCATTGTTTTATGGCAGCACTCTGCTTCTCTGACAATCCCGACAGATCATAATCATCCACCAACAGGTACTCTATAGCCTCCAGTCCCTCCTCGGACTCAGGAATGTCTGAGGGTGATAATGCAACAGTCTCTACCTTTGCATTATCATACACATTGTCCATGGAGACATCCTCTATATAAGACATGGCATCCTGTCTGTCACTCATCACGCCCACCGCGGCTACCATATCATTGCCCTCTATACTCAGTGAATCCCGCTCTGAGTACACCAGCTCTCCGTCACTGTCCTTGATCTCAACCTTTGCTATACCGGAGCCCATATTATCGACACAGAATTCCAGCTCTGTATTTTCTCCTGCCTTTAATTCCACATCTCTGGCATATGTCATATTCTTCGTGCCAAAGCCTTCGGAATAGCTCGTCTGTACAGACACATTTCCCGCAAAATCTGTGTCGCACACAATATCCAGCCTGATAACACTGCCTCTGTCATTTACCGCATATCCATTGAGTCCATACTTTAGCTGTATATCAAAATCAGGGTTATTTTCAATTATCCTCTGTTCAACCCGTCCATATGCACTATCTGTGTTCGTTTCCGCCATAGCTGGACAGATCATACCTCCAAGCAGCATAAGTGCAACCGCACCGCCACACGCAAGTTTCGCCGATCTGATCATAAGTCTTTCCTTCCAATTTGACTTTATTTTTTACACTAAACTTATAATAAATTCTGCCGGTAAATAACGCAACTTACACTTTCGTAAGGACACGTCAAAGCTCTTCCGGCATTCCCCGTCCGCGCAAAAAAAGCTCCCCGGATACATCAAATATCATGTATTCAGGGAGCTGCTCAACTCTTAACTGAAATATACTACCTCTTCATCAGGTGCACTTGTGAGTGTGACCTTCTCTGCTGTGAGAACAGGTCCTTCACCTTCAAAATCTGGGTAATACTCGTAGCCTATCTTGGCTGTGACATCAACCCACTGTCTGTCCACAAGATTCTTAGCACCCTGATAATAGCACTTGAATCCGACAAACTGGATATCCTCAACACAGCATGTCATGGCGAATCTTCCAGGAACAAATGCATTGCTGCCGTACTGCTTTGGTCTAAATACCATGGCCTTGAAGTGGATCTTCTTGCCGTCGTATCTCTCTTTCATGTCAGATGCATCCACATACCAGATACCGAAATCGTCATCCGGCAGTTCTATCACATCTGCGCTCACATCGTATGGCAGATCCTCAGGTTCATTTGTCTCAGGTGCAATGGAGCCATCTTTCATCTCAAAGATGATCTGTGCTCTTCTGTTCACCGCCTTGATGGATCTTCTCCACTCAGGGATCTTGGAATTCTCATCACATCTGTTGAAGATGACCATGTCCGCACTGTTGAACTGCTCAACCATGGTTGCCTTCATGTTCTGTGAGTACACATCGTATGTCTCCGCATTCACAAATGAGATAACCTGGACAACCGTCCATCCCTTTGGAACCCTTATCTCAAATATCTTATCGAGCTTCCACATACCATTGTACTCGATCATGACCTGTTCCGGATTGTATTTGTCCTGAAGGTCAAGGAGATGGTCTGTTGTGAGCTGATCTTCCTCTATGAACTCTGTATATATATTAGCCTTCTTCAGAGCCTCAAGATCATACTCCTCCTCTCCGTCCTCACAGACGAGAAGAAGTGTCTTGGCTCCACCTGTAAAGCCTCTGTCCATCAGGGTCTCCTTGGCAAATGTTGTCTTACCGCTCTCAAGGAATCCCATGAACACATATACAGGTATCTCTTTATTCTGACGTCCCATCATATTAACTCCTTATCATAGAACAACCTGCTTAAACCTCGAACAGTTCTGCAAGGTCGTCCTCCTTAAGCTTGCTTCCTATTACGCAAAGCTTACCAGTGATGTCAGCCTTGCCCTTTCTGACCTCAAACTCGCCTGGTACAAGATCAAAGTACAGCCACTCACCTGCATCGCTAGGTACGATACCCTTTGCTCTGAGGATAACACCGTACTTCTCTGTGTCAGCCAGAGTGTCAAGAATCTCTCTGAGTTTGTCCTCATTGTACTTGTGTGGTGTCTCCTTGCCCCAGCTTGTAAATACCTCATCTGCATGATGATGGTGGTGATCATGGTCATGGCAGCCACATGTACACTCATCGCCATGGTCGTGATCATGATGATGATCGTGGTCGTGGTGATGCTCGTGCTCGTCGTGATCGTGGTGATGCTCGTGCTCATCGTGGTCGTGATGATGCTCATGGTCGTCATCATGGTCGTGATGATGGTCATGGTCGTGACAGCCACATGTGCACTCATCGCCGTGGTCGTGGTCATGATCATGTCCCTTCTTAGCCTCATCCATCATTGTCTCCTCAAGAGACTTGTAGTTCTGCATAGCCTCTCTGATGGCTGCTCCATCGATCTCATCCCATGGAGTTGTAATGATGGTTGCATGATCGTTCTTCTCTCTGATCATGGCTACAGCCTTCTCTATCTTGTCCTGTGTAGTAGTCTGTGTTCTGCTCAGGATGATAGTGTTAGCACTCTCGATCTGGTTGTTGAAGAACTCGCCAAAGTTCTTCATATAAATCTTAACCTTTGACACATCGGCAACTGTTGTGTAGCTGTCGAGCTCTACATCAAGATCTCCTGATACATCCTTTACTGCCTTGATAACGTCAGACAGCTTGCCAACTCCTGATGGCTCAATGATGATCCTGTCAGGTGTGTAATCTGTGATAACCTGCTTAAGTGCAGTACCGAAATCTCCGACCAGTGAACAACAGATACAACCTGAGTTCATCTCTGTGATCTGAACGCCGGCATCCTTCAGGAAACCGCCATCGATTCCTATCTCACCAAACTCGTTCTCTATAAGAACCAGCTTCTCTCCCTTAA
This sequence comes from Coprococcus sp. RTP21281st1_F1_RTP21281_210402, assembly GCF_040915325.1. Lineage (NCBI taxonomy): Bacteria > Bacillati > Bacillota > Clostridia > Lachnospirales > Lachnospiraceae > Coprococcus > Coprococcus sp. RTP21281st1_F1_RTP21281_210402. The sequence goes on along the minus strand of NZ_JBCPDQ010000014.1, from coordinate 33,459 downwards.
ATGCCTGCTCAATAAGTTTCTTGATCAACGTTGTCTTGCCAGCTCCAAGGAAGCCTGAGATAATATCAATCTTTGTCATATCAATCACTCCTTAAACAAATTTATATTAAGACCATGTATACTAAATACACGGTCTTTGATATCTACATCCACATGATTATACTCGATTGCTTTTATTTTTGCAAGAAATCAGACATCATATGTGGATTATTGAGTATTTATTTCATGTGTACATCCATCTGATTAAATGGAATCTCTATGTCATTCTCGTCAAATGCCTTTTTCAGCTTCCACATGGCATCCCACTTGGCATCAAAGAACTTCTCTATCGTCGCATAGAACTTCACATACATATTGATCCCACTGTCTGCAAATTCATCTATATAGAACAGAATCTGCTCATCCGGAAGATAACCATCCACATCCTTAATGGTCTCAATGGTAACCCTCTTGACCTTCTCCATATCAGAATCATACGCAACAGAAAATGGTATATCCACCCTCCTCATATCATGCTCTGTCACATTCACAAGGGATGTGTTGGATATGTTGCCATTCGGTATGACGACTGATTTGTTGTCGAAAGTTATCAGCCTTGTATAGAATATGTCTATGGACACGACTGTTCCTTCGCAGTGGGTATTGTTCTCCACAATATAGTCACCGACCCTGAATGGTTTTAATATGAGAATCAACAAGCCGCCCGCAAGATTCGACAGACTTCCCTGAAGTGCAAGTCCGAGGGTAACCCCCGCTGTGCCTAGTATAGTTATAAATGAAGTGATCTGAAATCCCACAATGCTCGCCGCAGTGAGCACGATCAACACATTCAGAACAATCTTGACCGCAGATATGAAAAAACCAGCAACGCTTGGATCCAGCTTTGACCTCTCAAAACTCTTCCTGAGTATCCTGAGCAGCAACTTCACCAGCTTGAAGCAGACGACCATGAATATGACAGCCACAACTATACTGCCAAGCTTGGACATACACCAGTCTGTAAGCTTCTGGATATACTGCCCTACGATACTTACCTGATCCGTGGCCTCCTTCACCGCATCCCCGACCACACTCTCTGTGGTCGCAGTATCAGCCGCCATGTTATACAGATCACCAATCAATAGCATAAATGTCTATTCCTCCTATTTTACATGGGCAAACACTGCAAATGACAGTGCAGGAGCACTCACTTCTATCACGCCATCCGCAGCAGTCTTATATCCTTTGTTATTGTTGCCCTCGCCTCCGTATTTCAGGTTATCACTTGAGAAGATCTCTCTGTACTTTCCATCCGTCTCAACCGGAAGCTTATATCCTGTCACATTTTTAAGTCCGAAGTTGCAGACAATATACACATCATCTGCGACATCCAAACCATGTCTTACAAATGATATTACCTGTCCCTTCTCCTGTATATCAAGTGCACTGCCGGCAAGGTCCCTGCCATCACCGCACAGAGCATTCTTTGTATCGTATAATTTGTTGAGTTCCTTTATATATTTCTGAAAATAGCTGTTTGCATCGAACTCAAGAACCGACCAGTCGATCTGGGTTCTTCCGTCAAACCCGGCAAATCCGCCTAATTCCTGTCCCATAAACGTCAGCTTTCTTCCCGGTAGTGACATGGTGAGACCAAACAGAAGTCTGAGATCAGCATACTTGTCCTCATAGCCACCCGACATCTTGGATGCGTAACTTCCACGCTCATATGCAACCTCATCATGGCTGAGCGCCCATACGGTATCATCATTCTCGTCAAATGGTATACCACATGTATAATCCGTAAAGCTTCCTCTGTTCACTGGAGGTATCATCATGAAATCTGTCACTCTGGACACAGCTTCATTATTCCACCTGAGATCTGTCATGACAGCATCGCCTGCAGTGCCGAGGGTTGTTCTCAATGCTCTGATAAGTTCCTCGTCCTCCAGCCTTACTCCGTCCAGATGATATGTGTCTATCCAATATGCGATGCAATCCACATCCCTCACAGATACCATATCCATGATAACGCCTATTCCCTTGCTGTGGAAATGGTCGACCATAGCCATGAACTCCGTAGGTGTTCCAAATCTCGATGTCGGAGCGAACATTCCCACGGTATCATAGCCCCAGCCATTGTCATCTCTATATTCCATAAGTGGCATAAACTGTATGTAGTTGTATCCCATATTCTTCACGTACATGGCAGCCTCTTTGCCAAATTCGAGATAGTTAAGAGGATATCCATCTGAGTTTCTCTTCCATGTCGGCATGTGGACCTCATATATATTTACCGGGGCAGATACACTGCCTCTCTTCTTCATATATGAAGAGTCTAACCAGCTATACTCAAGCTTTGCAAGTACCGATGCATTTCCCGGTGCCACCTCATACACCTCAGCGTAAGGGTCTGCAAATATATCTGTATTTCCATCTCTGTATAATGCCTCGAATTTGTATCTGGTATTCATGAGATCGCCCGGAATGAACAGCTCAAACATATCAGTGTAGTCAATCCTTCTCATAGGATTCACGCGTCCATCCCATCCGTTGAAATCTCCGACCACACTGACCCTGGTTGCCCCCGGCATATTCATGCAGAACGATACACCCTGTACACCATCGAGCGTGATCTGTCTTGCTCCAAACAGATCCTTTACATGGAAATCCGACAATATTCCATCGTCTCCATTTACCACCTTCATGACATTGACCGGATCCACGCTGTATCCGAATGAATACGGATCATAGAATTCAGCCGCCTGCTCGCCTTCTGTTATGAGCTTATATGCAAATGCCCCGCTATCCTCGATCTTCACTGTAAAAAATCCCTGTGAACCTATCTCGGTCATAGGATATTTAAATATCGGCTCGCCCGTTTCTTCATTTATCCTGAGAACAAACGCAGCCGTAGCCCTCGGAAGGTATGCATTTACATAGCAGTCATTAAGACACTGGTGCATACCAAGAATATGATGAGGGTTGCCATGCGTACCCCTTGTTATCGCTGCAACCTCATCTGATTTCAATACAAATATCTCCATAAAACCCCTTCTCCTAATGTTAGTCTATCTTGTGTATAAATATTCCGCTTCTGAGCTTTGGCTCAAACCACGTTGACTTTGGAGGCATGAGAAGTCCCGCATCTGCAATGTCGAACAGTTCAGTGATGGATGTCGGATACATCGAGAATGCAACCGCCATTCCTCCATCCACCAGACGCTCAAGCTCTGCAAGTCCTCTGATTCCACCTACGAACATGATCCTCTGATCAGTTCTCGGATCCTGTATTCCAAGTATCGGTGCAAGCACATTGTCCTGAAGTACCGATACGTCAAGTCTGCCCACGACATCATCCGGAACAATACCTTCTCTGACATCCAGTCTGTACCAGCTTCCATCCATGTACATTCCCACCTGTCCTTTGACCTGTGGTTCCACCGGAACATCACTGGCTGTCACATCAAATATCTTTGAAACCTCATCCATGAATTCCTGCTTGTCATGTCCGTTGAGATCCTTTACCACTCTGTTGTACGGCATGATCATAAGCTGGTCATGAGGGAAAAGTACAGAGAGGAAATAATTGAATTCCTCATCCCCGGTATATCCCGGATTCTTCTCTCTCATATGGATTCCCGCCTTGACGGCCGATGCCGCCCTGTGGTGTCCATCCGCTATATAGATATCGTCCACTCCTTCAAATGCAGCTCTGATGGTGTCTATATCTTCCTGGCCATCTATTATCCATACGTTGTGAGTGATCCCGTCAGGTGATGTGAAGCCGTACAACTTATCACCCTTCTTCACTCTATCGATGATCTCGTCAACCTTATCTATCGCTCTGTACGCAAGGAATATAGGTCCCGTCTGCGCTCCGCATGCCTCGACATGCTTTATTCTGTCTATCTCCTTGTCCTCTCTGGTATTCTCATGCTTCTTGATGACTCCATTCATATAGTCATCTATAGAAGAACATGCCACGAGTCCTGTCTGATGCCGGCCATCCATGATAAGCTCATAAATATAATAGACTGGTCTGCGCTCCATGATATATGTTCCATCATCTATCATGCCCTGAAGCAGCTGACCAGCCTTATCATATACACATGGAGCATATGTATCCACATCTGGTCCAAAGGATGTCTCTGCTCTGTCCACTTTCAAAAATGATAATGGTTCGCGCTTGACCTCTATCTCTGCTTCCTGACGGTTATACACATCGTATGGCAAGGCAGCTACTCTGCCTGCAACATCTGGTCTCGGTCTATAGGCTCTAAAACTTCTGATTGTTGCCATATTCTCTACTCCTGTCATAAATATTTTATTGTATGTGCCAATTAACCTCTTACAGCCTTGACAACCTTCTTGATCGAATCCTCATATTCCTCCTCTGATGAGTTCTCGAATATGAAGAGATCCTTGATGTTTGTAGGCGGATTGAAGTTCTGGCTGTTGATGTACTCATCCCAGTGCTCAAGCTTCCATGTATCCCTGTCTGAAGCTCTCTTGATCATTCTCTCATGACATACATCTTTTCTTGTATTTACCCAGATAACGAAGAGCTCTGCATCTTTCTCTGCAAGCTTAGCGCGAAGATTGTCAAGATACTCATCATCTCTGATCTCCTCTGTGAACGGAGCATTGATGAGAACTGTATCATTGTAATCCAATGCCTCAAATGCAAGATCCAGCACACAGTAATACTCGTAATCTCTGATCTCCTTCTGGAAGAAGTCTGATGAACGGTTGTACTCCTGTCCGGCAACTACAAATATCTGCTTTGAAAGCACGATAAGTGTATCCTTGTCAAGGTATACACAATTGTGAAGTGCCTTTGCAACCTGCTTTGAAATAAATGTCTTTCCACATGCTGGTGGTGATGTAACTAAAATAAGCTTCTTCATATCTATAAATGCCTCCATGTAAATGAAATCAATTTTTCTAATAGTTTATCACAATTGCTATTTGCTTACAACATTTTTTAACGTTAAATAAAAATAAAGAACAGCAAAGAACAATATACGTAAAAAACCGTCAGACCTGTTTTGCAGGCCTGACGATTAAGATCATATCTCCCAACTGTATGTTGTTATATTTTTATTTTACTATGATTGTACACTTTGCGTACTTACCACTGCCATCCTTAGCCTTACATTTAATTACCGCACGGCCCTTCTTCTTACCTACTACTGTTCCTCTTGTTGTTACAGTGGCGATCTTCTTATTTGAAGAAACCCAGGTAACTGCCTTGTTGTTTGCAGTTGCAGGACCTACTGTTGCCCTGAGTGTTATCTTTCCCTTTCTCTTTATGGTTGCTGTCTTCTTGTTTAACTTGATTGAAGAAACCATAATAACTGAATTGATTGTACACTTGGCAGTAATATTGCTTCCGTCCTTTGATTTACATGTGATAACTGCCGAACCCTTTCCAACAGCCTTGACAACTCCTGTTGACGAAACTGTTGCAACCTTGGTGTTCGATGATGACCATGTAACCGCCTTATTGTTTGCCGCTGCAGGACCTACAGTTGCCTTGAGTGTGAATGTCGCACCCTTCTTGATAGTCTTGTTTGTTGCATTGAGCTTGATGGATGTTACAGGCTGTGAAACCGTAACAGTACACTTTGCAAGCTTGCCGCTTCCATCCTTAGCCTTACATGTGATAACTGCTGTTCCCTTTGATACTGCTGTGATAGTACCATTGTTTACAGTTGCTACCTTGCTGTTAGAAGTTGTCCACTCAACATTTCTGTTATTTGCGTTAGCAGGAGCTACAGTCGATGTTATTCTGCCCTGTTTACCCACAAACAGATTCAGTTTTGTCTGATTAAGTTTTATTCCTGTAACCGGCTGGTTAACTGTAAGTCTGAGAGCTGCCTTGGCCTTTCTTCCTTCAATGCCTTCGACAGCCTCGCATGTGATTGTCGCTGTACCTCGGGATTTTGCTGTTACCTCTCCATTCTGATCTACAGATGCTACTGCTTCACTCGAGCTTGTCCACTTCAGCTCTGTTTTTGAAGCATTCTCCGGATTGAGAGTCACATTCGGGGTAAACTTATCACCTACATTCACAGTCTTAGTGCTCTCACCCAATACTATTGATGATATCTGCTGGACTACTGTAACTTCACATGTTTTTGATACTCCACTGCCATCTCTAGCTGTACATGTTATGTTTGTTGTTCCGGCTTTAACACCTGTTATTGTTCCGTTTGATACTGTTGCAACACCCGGATCACTTGACTGCCATATAACATTTCTGTCATTTGCATCTTCTGGAAGTACGGTCTGCTTAACAGTTCCTCGTTCACCCACATACAGAGTGAGCTTATCCTTGTCAAGTGTTATAGCACTTACATACTTCTTTACTGTAAGAGTGAATGATGTTGTTTTCTCACTTCCATCAACTGCTGTAGCTGTGATAACTGTGGTTCCTCTGTCGAGGGCTGTTATCAAACCATCCTTGTCAATGCTTGCAACACTCTCGTCTGATGATGCCCAGATGACTTCCTGATTCGATGCAGTTGCAGGGGATGCAGTGCTTGTTACCTGCAGTGTATCACCAGCATATATTGTTGTCTTGTCTCTGTTTATTCTAAGGCTTGTAACTCTCTGCTTTACTGTAATGTTGCAATCCACATACTCATCATCTGAAATTGAAAATCTGATAACAGCAGTTCCTGCTGATCTGGCAGTAACTGTAGCCTTTGTCTTATCTGTTGAACTATATGACACCGAAGCAACGTTTGTATCTGACGATGTCCACTTCAAATTCTTGTAAATACTTGCATCATCCGCATCGATAACAGCCTCAAGTGATACTGTTCTGCTTTCCGTATCTGCTCCGAGCAACAATTCTGCACTGTTCATATTGAGAGTCAAACCTTTTACAGGAGGCTGTACAGTCACATGACACTTGCCGTACACCTGCTCAGTATCAACAGATGTACATATGATATCAGCTTCTCCCGGATTGACAGCCTTCACATTTCCCTCGGCATCGACCGTAGCAATGCTCTCATTTGATGATGACCATACAACGCTCTGCTCCACTGCAGTATTTGGAGAAACCGTAGCAACGAGATTACTGCTTCCACCTGCAATGATTGTCATTCTAGACTGTGAAAGTGTCACGCTGTTTACTCTCTGTTCAACATTTACCTGAATTACTGTCTCTACATCAGGATTATCAGTTGATGTAAAATGAAGGAATGCGATTCCTGCACCTCTTGTTGTTATAGTCTTACTTGATGTATTAAACGACAAAACCTTATTGTTTTCTTTGCCATCCGCATCAGTCACCTTACAAGTGAATCCTGATATCTCTTTGGACGCAAGACCATCCTCGGTAACACACTTTACATCCAGCTTCTTAGAGCCATTTCTTGGATATGTTCCACAGTCCATGTTGATGACTGCGCCATTCTCGTATGTTATCTGGTTGCCTGCATCATCCTTCTCGTTCTGATCTACAAGATAAAGTCCGGTAACAGGCTTGTGACACTCCATATTCACATATCCTATAGCACGATCATTCAGCAGAATGTTAATCTGAGCTGTTCCCGCCGAAACACAGGTCAGTTCTCCTGTCTCCCTGTCTATCTGTGCAACTCTTTCATTTGACGAACTCCATGTTATGTTCTTGTGTGGATTTTTTTCGTCATCCGTAGCTGTAAGTGTAGTCGTATCACCAACTCTGAAGCTGAGTGTAGAACTGTCTGACTTTACAACATTTCCATCAGTTGTATACCATACTGTGACCTTGAGCGGGTTAAGAATGTTGAGTGTGAACTTGACCTTCCCCATTCCTGCTCCTGTATAGTAATTGTATGTAATCTTCTCCGCATCCGGCTCCGCTGTAAATATATATCCATCAAGCTGTCCTCCAGTCACGGATGACGCCTCATTGCTGGCATCTATGCCCTGTATTCCTGCGTATCCTGTAGTATTCCTGTTTCGTTTATGAATTTCAACCCCATTATCATCCGTTAAAGGCTTGCCGTTGTTATCTACAGCAACAGGAAGTTCATAGTCATACCACGCCTTATGCAAACCATAGACTTTTGAAAAATCGCTAAAATCATAATCATAGTTCGTAGTATCAAGTGTTATATCCCTGCTATTCCCACTGCAACTGAACACACCATCATCGCCATAAAGTTTAGGACACACTGATATATCTATGGCCACAAGATTGTTGTTGTCAATCTCAAGTTCTTTAAGGTCAGGATGACCATCAAGCTTTATACCCTGGATATTATTGTCTGAAATATAAAGCTTCTCCAATAAACTGTTTGATGCTATATCAAGCTCTGCAAGAGAATTTGATGATGCGTCAAGATTAACCAGATTGGTGAGAGTAGATACATCAAGCTTATTTATGCCAGTATCCTTGACATAAAGCTCTCTAAGTGCTGTATTCGCAGTAAAATCCACCGCACCCAGAACATTGCTGCTGACATCAAGGTAGCTAAGACTTGTGTTCTTTGACACATCTATTGATGTAAGTCTCGTGTTAGAACAATCAAGTGTTGTAAGCGCCGGGGTATTGTCTATGTTCAGCTCAGCCACATAGCTATTTGAACAATCAAGCGAACCAAGGACTATATCACCGGATACGTCAAGCTTGGTAATTGACGAACGAACAACAACTCCACTGTCGCTCTTTGCTCCAGCACAATAAAGATTCTTAAGCTTCTCATGACCTGACACATCAAGGACAGGCAGTGAACGCATGCTGTCACAATAAAGCGTTGTAAGCTCCATGTTTGAGCCAAGATCAAGTGTTGATATGGTGGTTCCACTTACGCCAAGCACCTTAAGCCCCTTCATATTGCTGACATCTATCGATGAAAGGTTTGTTGAATTGGCATTGAGCAGTACAAGATTATTGTAATCAGCCAGAGATGTAAGGCTTGTGATCTTGTTTCCACTTATATCAAGATATGTAAGTTTCTCTGCACTTACCGGCAATGTCAGACTGTCTATTCTGTTACTTGAGACATCTATATATTCAAGATTCTCAAGATTCTCTATATCAAGATTCCTTATAGACTGCTCATTACAATCCAGCTTTGACAGATTGGTGAACAATTCTACGCCATTCAAACTTGATATAGCAGGAGAACACTTCGAAACATCTATAGATGTTACATTCGAGATCTCCGCATCTGACAGATAACCATTACTGTCTGTATCGAAATTACTCGACACATAGCTTCTAAACGACGAATCCGTAAACGTGTCAGCTATGGATACGCCATCATCCGCTGCATAAACCGGGCCAACACTGGCCAGTGACTGGACAATCATCGCTGCACTCACAGCCGCTGCCAGCCATCTCTTCCCTTTTCTCATAAAATACCTCCCTTAGTAATTCATGGTTTATTTACAATTAATCTAATTTTAGTATACCTGTTTGTGCAATGTCAACATAATGTTATCAATAATACTGCATAATATAACGCCATGCAAAACAAAAAAATTGCCGGAACATGTTCACTTCATAGCAGCAACATTATCCCGGCAAATCTTTATGATATTGTTAGCACAGACACTTCAAATATCCATATAATTTATTACTTCTTTGTGATATATCCCTTAGCCTTCAGAAGCTCTGCACAGAGAACTGCACCACCTGCAGCACCTCTTACAGTGTTGTGTGAAAGGCCAACGAACTTCCAGTCATATACTGAATCCTCACGGAGACGTCCAACGCTGATACCCATACCTTTCTCGAAGTCAACGTCCAGAGCAACCTGTGGTCTGTTGTCCTCCTCAAGGTACTGGATAAACTGCTTTGGTGCACTTGGAAGACCAAGCTCCTGAGGCGCGCCCTTGAAGCTTGTCATAGCCTCGATAAGCTGCTCCTTTGTAGGGTTCTTTCTGAACTTTACGAATACAGTTGCTGTATGTCCGTTGAGAACTGGGACTCTGATACACTGGCTTGTGATAGTGATTCCCTCTGCAGGAACGATCACACCATTCTCCTTGTCTACCTTACCCCAGATTCTGAGTGGCTCCTTCTCTGACTTCTCTTCCTCACCGCCGATATATGGGATGATGTTGCCAAGCATCTCAGGCCAATCCTTGAATGTCTTACCTGCTCCTGAGATTGCCTGATATGTGCTTACGATAACCTCGTATGGCTCAAATGGCATCCATGCTGTAAGTACCGGTGCGTAGCTCTGGATTGAGCAGTTAGGCTTAACTGCAACAAATCCTCTCTCTGTTCCAAGTCTCTTCTTCTGGAACTCGATAACCTCTGCATGGTCTGCATTGATCTCTGGAACCATCATAGGAACATCAGGAGTCCATCTGTGAGCTGAGTTGTTTGAAACTACAGGAGTCTCTGTCTTGGCATAAGCCTCCTCTATAGCCTTGATCTCATCCTTTGTCATATCTACTGCTGAGAATACAAAATCAACTGTGGCAGCAACCTTCTCTACCTCATTGACATTGTATACTACAAGCTTCTTAACTGCCTCTGGCATCGGTGTATCCATCTTCCATCTGTCACCAACTGCCTCTTCGTATGTCTTGCCTGCGCTTCTTGGGCTGGCTGCAACTGTAACGACCTCGAACCAAGGATGGTTCTCAAGAAGTGAGATAAATCTCTGACCTACCATACCTGTTGCGCCAAGGATACCTACCTTTAACTTGTCACTCATTTTTCTTCTCTCCTATTTATCTTTTATTACTTTATGACTCTTACCTTAACAACTCCCTCGATTGCTGAGAGTTCTGCGATGTCGTCTGCTGTTGGCTCTACACCGATATCAAGGATAGAATATGCGTAATCGCCCTTTGCCTTGCTGATCATTCCTGATACATTGCCGCCCTTCTTGGAGAATACTCCTGTGAACTGGGTGAGCATGTTAGGGATGTTCTTGTGGCAGATAGTAACTCTGGCTACATCACTGCACTGTCCCATGTTTACGTTTGGATAGTTTACAGAGTTCTTGATGTTTCCATCGTTGATGTATGCCTTGATCTCCTTACAAGCCATAACTGCACAATTGTCCTCTGACTCTGCTGTTGAAGCTCCAAGATGTGGGAATGCTACCACGTTCTTGTAACCTGCTATAGCTGGGTTAGGGAAGTCTGTCATATACTTTGCAACCTTGCCTGAGTCGAGTGCTGCCTTCATATCCTCATCGTTGACCAGTACGTCTCTTGCGAAGTTGAGGATCTTCACGCCGTCCTTCATCAGTGCAAATGCATCTGCATTGATCATTCCCTTTGTGCTGTCAAGAGCTGGAACATGAACTGTTATATAATCACAGTCTCTGTAGATATCCTCTACATTTGTGATGTGCTTTACATCCTTTGAAAGTCCCCATGCTGCATCTACTGACACATATGGATCATATCCGTATACCTGCATGCCGAGCTTAAGCGCAACATTTGCAACCTTTGCTCCAATGGCACCAAGTCCGATTACACCGAGCTTCTTGCCAAGGATCTCATTGCCTGCGTAGTTCTTCTTCTGCTTCTCCACCATCTTGGCGATATCCGCCTCAGCGGCATTGTCCTTGACCCAGTTGTAACCGCCAACGAGGTCTCTTGAAGCCATGAGGAGTGCTGCTACTACAAGCTCCTTAACACCATTTGCATTTGCTCCTGGTGTGTTAAATACTACGATACCCTTCTCAGCGCACTTATCAAGTGGAATGTTGTTGACACCTGCACCTGCACGGGCTACTGCCAGAAGGTTGTCTGACAGCTCAAGATCATGCATGGATGCACTTCTGACCAGAACTGCATCTGCATCTGCGAAATTGTCTGTTACTTCATATGTATCAGGTAAAAGCTCCATACCGCACTTGGCGATAGGGTTTAAGCAATTAATCTTTACTGACATGTCTTTTTCTCCCTTTTCTGTTACTATATATTACTTGTTCTCTGCCTCGAACTTCTTCATGAACTCTACAAGCTTCTCAACACCCTCGATAGGCATTGCGTTGTAGATAGATGCTCTCATACCACCTACTGTTCTGTGACCCTTGAGGTTGACAAATCCAGCCTCTGTAGCCTCCTTGACGAACTTTGCATCAAGGTCTGCGTCACCAGTTACAAATGGTACGTTCATGAGTGAACGGTCTTCCTTTACTACAGTTCCCTTGAAGAGCTCTGAGCTGTCGAGGAAATCATAGAGGATCTTGGCCTTCTTCTCGTTGTGAGCCTTCATAGCCTCAAGGCCGCCCATCTCCTTAACCCACTTGAATACCTTGCCACAGATATAGATGCCGTAGCATGGAGGTGTGTTGTAGAGTGAGTCTGCATCTGCCTGAGTCTTGTACTTGAGCATGGTTGGTGTAAATGGCATAACGTCATCTCTGATAAGATCCTCACGGATGATAGCCACTACTACGCCTGCAGGACCAACGTTCTTCTGAACTCCGAAGTAGATCATACCGTAATCCTCAACATTTACAGGCTGTGAGAGAATGTCTGATGACATATCTGCAACAAGTATCTTGCCCTTTGTGTTAGGAAGTGTGTGGTATGTTGTTCCATATATAGTATTGTTATGACAAATGTAAACATAATCAGCATCGTCATCTATTGGAAGATCTGAACAATCTGGGATATATGAGAAAGTCTTGTCTGCTGATGATGCAACTGCAACTGCCTTTCCATATTTCTTTGCTTCTTCGTATGCTTTCTTTGCCCACTGACCTGTGATGATGTAGTCAGCTACGCCATTCTTCATGAGATTCATTGGAATTGCTGCGAACTGCTGTGAAGCTCCTCCCTGAAGGAAAAGCACCTTGTAGTTGTCAGGTATGTTCATGAGATCTCTGAGATCCTTCTCTGCCTCTTTGATGATATTGTCGAAGGCTTTAGATCGATGGCTCATCTCCATTACGCTCATGCCTGTTCCCTTGTAATCAAGCATTTCTTCTGCTGCCTCTTTTAATACCACCTCAGGAAGAACTGAAGGGCCTGCTGAAAAGTTGTACACTCTTGCCATTTTTGTTATCTCTCCTTCTTTTTAGTTGTGACAATGATTTCGTTTTAATGTATGTAAGCCTGTGTTTCGCTGCCTATATCGTTCTGCGGAGCGCTCCCGCTCGTCTCCTCCTGCAGCGGTACTAAGGTGCCGCCTACAGCGCCACCTAAGGACCGGCGGAGGAGAATGTCCTTCGAACGATATAGGCAGCGAAACACAGGCTAATTTACTTTATTTACGAAATCATCTGTTTATGACCTAATAAAATGTGTGCGAGATATTTTACTTAACAAAAATGTCCTTCGTTCCCATTTATATGAAAATTCTGACTTATCTTTGTTCTTTTGGTGTATCTCGCTTGCGATTAACAAGTTATTTTTACTAAATTCTTATATTATCAAGTAAAACAACTTTATTATCGCTTATATCCCTGTACTATAGCACTCTTTTCGCCTGTCGGCAAGTAGGGATTATATATATAAGCACCATATCTATGTTTTGTACGCGCACAAATATGGTGCCTTTCCGAGCTTATATTGACATATATTACATATCGTCCTCTGAGAAACAGGTATCGATGGCTGCTCCCGGAGCTACCATTGGCCATACCTTGTCGTCTCCCGCTATTGTTACATCTATTACCACAGGTCTGCCTGCTGTCAGGGCTGTCTTCATTGCTGCCTCGAACTCATCAAGGGTGTTGGCTCTGATTCCCATGGCACCAAGTCCCTCTGCTACCTTGACGAAATCTACCGAATCGTCAAGCACGGTGTTGGAATATCTGTGGTCATAGAACAGTGTCTGCCACTGCCTTACCATTCCAAGTACGTGGTTGTTCAGGACTACCTGGATGATAGGCACGTTGTATCTCGCAGCTGTTGCTATCTCGTTCAGATTCATTCTGAAGCATCCGTCACCGGCTATGTTGATGACTGTCTTATCAGGTCTGCCGTACTTTGCTCCGATAGCTGCGCCAACACCGTAACCCATGGTTCCAAGTCCGCCTGATGACAGGAAGGTCCTAGGCTCCTTGAATGTATAGTTCTGGGCTGCCCACATCTGATGCTGTCCGACATCTGTTGTGATGATCGCATCACCCTCTGTAAGCTCGTAGATTTTCTTGATAGCTGCAGGTCCGTTCAGTGTGTCAAAGCTGTACACGTCAGGATTCTGCTTCTTGAGGTCTTCGATCTCAGACATCCATGTCTTGTTAGACTGGGCGGCAAGCTTGCTGTTGAGTATCTTCAGGACTTCCTTTGCATCGCCGACTATACTGGCATTTGTTGGGATATTCTTATCTATCTCAGCCGCATCTATATCTATATGTATGATCTTTGCATTTGGCGCGAACTTGGATGCATTTCCGATAACTCGGTCTGAGAATCTGGCACCAACAACGATCACAAGATCTGCCCTTGACACACCGAGGTTGGACACCTTTGTTCCGTGCATACCGATCATGCCTGTATATCTCTCGCTTCTTCCGTCAAATGCGCCCTTGCCCATAAGTGTATCGCACACTGGTGCATCCACCTTATCTGCAAATTCTGCAAGCTCTGCGGATGCGTCAGAGATGATGCATCCGCCACCTGCCATGATAAATGGTCTTCTTGAAACCTTGATCATCTCAAGGACTTTGTTCACATCCTCCTCGCGGATGGTGTCTGTCTTTCTCTCGATGACCTCCGGTGTCTCTGGTATATACTCTGTCTCCGCTGCGGTTACATCCTTTGTTATATCCACAAGCACCGGGCCAGGTCTGCCGCTCTTTGCGATCTTGAACGCACGTCTGATGGTCGGTGCAAGATCATCTATGTGCTTCACGATAAAGCTGTGCTTGGTTATAGGCATAACAACACCTGCAATGTCTACCTCCTGGAAGCTGTCCTTACCGAGCATATTTACACCTACATTTGCTGTTATTGCCACAACAGGAATGGAATCCATGTATGCTGTAGCTATACCTGTTACAAGGTTGGTGGCACCCGGACCTGATGTGGCCATACATACTCCGACCTTGCCTGTAGCTCTGGCATATCCATCTGCCGCATGGGCAGCCCCCTGCTCATGTGATGTGAGCACATGGTTGATCTCATCCTGGTGCTTGTAGAGGGCATCATATACGTTGAGGATAGTTCCTCCCGGATAACCGAACACGGTGTCAACGCCCTGTTCTTTAAGGCACTCTATAACAATTTCAGAACCTGATATCTTTGACATCTTACTTTCTCCTTTTCCCTTAATTGTGATCAATTAATTCTTTGGCACCTCAAGAACAGCACCTCTGTTGCCTGATGTAACCATAGCTGCGTATCTTGCAAGATAGCCTGTTGTAACCTTTGGCTGTCTTGGCTTCCATGCAGCCTTTCTCTTTGCAAGCTCCTCGTCTGAGACATCGAGCTTGATGCTGAGGTTGTTGATATCGATCTCGATCATATCGCCTTCCTCAACAAGAGCGATAGGTCCGCCCACAGCAGCTTCAGGTGATACATGTCCGATGGACGCTCCACGGCTTGCTCCTGAGAATCTTCCGTCTGTGATAAGGGCAACTGATGAGCCAAGTCCCATACCAGCGATGGCTGATGTAGGGTTGAGCATCTCTCTCATACCAGGGCCTCCCTTTGGTCCCTCGTATCTGATGACTACCACGTCACCCTCTACGATCTTGCCGCCCTTGATAGCTGCGATTGCGTCCTCCTCACAGTCAAATACCCTTGCAGGGCCCTTGTGAGCCAGCATCTCAGGCACAACTGCTGAACGCTTTACTACAGAGCCGTCTGGTGCAAGGTTACCCTTGAGTACAGCCAGACCACCTGTAACTGTATATGGATTGTCCATAGGTCTGATGACCTCAGGATTCTTGTTTACACTATTGGCAACAGCCTCTCCTATTGTCTTGCCTGTAACTGTCATGCAGTCCTTGTTGATGAGTCCTGCATCTGCAAGCTGCTTGATAACCGCATACACACCACCGGCCTCATTGAGATCCTCCATGTATGTGTGGCCTGCAGGAGCAAGGTGACACAGGTTAGGTGTCTTTGCGCTGATCTCATTTGCAAATGAGATATCAAAGTCGAAACCGATCTCATGTGCGATGGCTGGAAGGTGGAGCATAGAGTTGGTTGAACATCCAAGTGCCATATCAACTGTAAGAGCGTTGATGATTGACTCCTTTGTGATGATGTCTCTAGGCTTGATGCCCTTTCTGTACATATCCATAACTGCCATTCCTGCATGCTTTGCAAGCTTAAGTCTCTCTGAATATACTGCAGGGATTGTTCCATTTCCAGGAAGTCCCATTCCAAGAGCCTCTGTCAGACAGTTCATAGAGTTTGCTGTGTACATACCTGAACATGATCCGCATGTAGGGCATGTCTTGCACTCATACTCGTATACATCCTCCTCAGTCATGGTTCCGGCTGCGTATGAACCTACAGCCTCGAACATACTTGAAAGACTTGTCTTATTTCCCTTTACGTGTCCGGCAAGCATAGGGCCGCCAGATACAAATACTGTTGGGACATTTACTCTGGCTGCTGCCATGAGAAGTCCTGGAACGTTCTTGTCACAGTTAGGGATCATGACGAGCGCGTCAAACTGATGTGCTATAGCCATAGCCTCTGTTGAGTCTGCGATCAGATCTCTTGTAACCAGTGAATACTTCATTCCGATGTGTCCCATTGCTATACCATCACACACAGCGATCGCCGGGAACATAACAGGTGTACCACCTGCCATGGCAACTCCCATCTTTACTGCCTGTGCTATCTTGTCCAGGTTCATGTGACCTGGAACTATCTCATTGTATGAACATACGATACCTACTAAAGGTCTCTCCATCTCTTCCTTTGTCATGCCCAGTGCGTTGAACAGAGATCTGTGTGGTGCCTGCTGCATTCCAACCCTAACATTATCACTCTTCATCTTATTCTCCTCCAATAATGGTCCTTTCTATATTCTCTCGCAGATAAGATCACCCATCTCGGAACAGCTTACGAGCTGTGTTCCCTCTGAGTGGATATCTATTGTTCTGTATCCGTCCTTGAGAACCGTCTTTACAGCGTTCTCAACTGCATCTGCCTCCTTGTCGAGGTCAAATGTGTATCTGAGCATCATTGCCGCCGACAGGATGGTTGCTATCGGATTCGCCTTGTTCTGGCCTGCTATGTCAGGTGCCGATCCGCCTGATGGCTCATACATACCGAACTTTGTCTCGTTAAGTGATGCAGATGAAAGCATTCCGATAGAACCTGAGATCATGGATGCCTCGTCTGAGAGGATGTCTCCGAACATGTTCTCTGTGAGAACCACATCGAACTGTGCAGGATCCTTCACAAGCTGCATCGCGCAGTTGTCGACGAGCATGTGTTCAAGCTCAACCTCAGGGTAATCCTTTGCCACTTCCTCAACGACCTTTCTCCAGAGTCTTGATGAGTCAAGGACATTGGCCTTGTCAACGGATGTGACTTTCTTTCTTCTCTTCATAGCTATGTCAAATGCCTTGATGGCTATTCTTCTGATCTCGTTCTCATTGTATGTGAGGGTATCAACGGCTGTCATAACTCCGTCAACCTCCTCTGTGTGTCTCTCGCCGAAGTAGAGACCACCGGTGAGCTCTCTCATCATCATCATGTCAAATCCGCGCTCTGCGATCTCAGCCTTAAGTGGACATGCCTCCTTCAGCTCATCGTAGAGATTGGCTGGACGAAGGTTTGCGAAGAGGCCAAGCTCTTTTCTGATCTTCAGAAGTCCTGCCTCCGGGCGGAGATTTGGAGGGAGCTTATACCATGGTGATGTGGATGTATTTCCTCCGATTGAACCGAGAAGAACCGCATCCTTTGACTTTGCAACTGCCACTGCCTCGTCTGTGAGTGGCACGCCTGTCGCATCTATTGAACATCCGCCCATGAGGATCTGCTCATAGTCAAATGTATGTCCGAACTTCTCTCCAACTGTATCGAGAACCTTCATAGCCTCTGTGACTACCTCAGGGCCGATACCGTCGCCTTTTATTACGGCTAAATTACACTGCATTTTTGTCTCCTTCCTGTTTTGCCTTTCATGATATATCTTCACTCTGGCCAAACATGCTCATACTCTATTTATTTTTATTATTGATATAGTTGATGAGTCCCTCGCTCTTGATGATCTCCTGCATGAATGGAGGGAATGCCTGTCCCTTAAATTCTGTTCCCTGGGTTCTGTCATAGATCATACCGCTGTCGAAATCGATTTCCACGTCATCGCCTGCCTGGATAGCCTCTGCTGCCTCAGGGCACTCGATGATCGGAAGTCCGATATTGATGGCATTCCTATAGAAGATTCTGGCAAATGTCTCTGCGATTACGCAGCTTATTCCTGAAGCCTTGATGGCTATAGGTGCATGCTCTCTTGAAGATCCACAGCCGAAGTTCTTTCTTGCCACCATGATATCGCCCGGCTTTACGCGCTTTACGAAATCCTTATCTATATCTTCCATACAGCTCTTTGCGAGCTCTGCAGGATCTGATGAATTCAGGTATCTTGCAGGGATGATTACATCTGTATCTACGTTGTCACCGTATTTGTGTACTGTTCCATGTGCTTTCATAGTCTATCTCCTTTATCTCTTTTATAATCCAAGTTCGTCAGGACTGCTGATCTTACCTGTGATAGCTGAAGCTGCTGCAACAGCAGGACTGGCAAGATACACCTCTGAGTCTACGTGACCCATACGTCCTACGAAGTTACGGTTGGTTGTTGATACAGCTCTCTCTCCCGCTGCCATGACACCCATATGTCCTCCAAGACATGGGCCGCATGTAGGAGTTGAAACCACTGCTCCAGCCTTGACAAATATAGTCATGAGGCCTTCCTCAATACACTGAAGGTAGATATCCTGTGTTCCAGGGATGACGATAACTCTGACACCGTCAGCAACCTTTCTTCCCTTGATGATATCTGCCGCAATTCTCATATCTGATATACGTCCATTTGTACATGAACCGATGACTACCTGATCGATCTTGATATCTCCGACCTCATCGATAGTCTTTGTATTCTCTGGGAGATGAGGGAAAGCAACTGTCGGCTTAAGCTGTGACAGGTCGATGGTGTACTCTGCATCGTATACAGCGTCCTCGTCTGCCTCATACTTTGTATATGACTTTGTGCTGTGCTCCTTCATGTACTCCTCTGTAAGCTCATCGACAGGGAAGATACCATTCTTGGCACCTGCCTCGATGGCCATGTTCGCAATTGTAAATCTATCGTCCATTGTGAGGTTCTTGATTCCCTCTCCAACAAACTCCATAGACTTATAAAGCGCACCGTCAACACCGATCATACCGATGATGTGAAGGATGACGTCCTTACCACTGATCCACTTTGCCTTCTCTCCAACGATGTTGAACTTGATGGCTGATGGAACCTTGAACCAGGCCTTGCCTGTCACCATTCCTGCTGCCATATCTGTACTTCCGACACCTGTTGAGAATGCACCGAGTGCTCCGTATGTACATGTATGTGAGTCTGCTCCGATACATGTCTCACCAGCCACGATAAGTCCTTTCTCCGGAAGGAGCGCATGCTCGATACCCATTGCTCCGACATCGAAATAGTTCTCGATCTCATTTGCCGCTGAGAACTGTCTTACACACTTACAGTGCTCTGCACTCTTGATATCCTTGTTAGGTGTGAAGTGATCCATGACAAGTGCTATCTTCTTCTTGTCAAATACTTCCTTCTTGTTGAACTTCTCCATCTCGTGAATTGCGACCGGAGTTGTTACGTCATTTCCTAATA
Organism: Coprococcus sp. RTP21281st1_F1_RTP21281_210402; assembly: GCF_040915325.1. Classification (NCBI taxonomy): domain Bacteria; kingdom Bacillati; phylum Bacillota; class Clostridia; order Lachnospirales; family Lachnospiraceae; genus Coprococcus; species Coprococcus sp. RTP21281st1_F1_RTP21281_210402. The sequence continues at coordinate 13,736 of NZ_JBCPDQ010000014.1, read as the reverse complement.
CTAAATCCAAATCTGCCTCGATAAGCTGTCCTGCTTCAACTGATGGCAGTCCTGCATGAGCAGCTAAAATCTTCTGAGTCATGGTCATACCCATATTTATAGTCCTCCTATCATTTGTTTCTAAATACAAATTCTTACTCTTGATAATATCACTCATCTAGGTATAATTACAATATATAAAAAGAATAGTTATTATAACCTGGAGGAATATCATGATAAGTAATCTGAACAATTACGTTATTTTTCATACAGTCGCCAAAGCCGGCAACATCAGCAAGGCCGCAAATCAGCTCTACATCAGTCAGCCCGCGATAAGCAAGGCTATTTCCAAACTTGAAGAAGAACTTGGCAATGCGCTTTTTAACAGAAGTTCCAGAGGGGTAACTCTGACTGAAGAGGGACAGGTTCTCTATGAATATGTTGAGAGGGCATTTGACTCTCTGAATATGGGTGAGGAAAATCTGAAGAATTACAAGGAGCTTGGAATCGGTCACATAAGAATCGGCGTGAGCACATCCCTGTGCAAGCACATACTCCTGGACTATCTGAAGGACTTCATCAGGGAGAATCCAAACATCAAGTTCAGCATAGACTGCCACTCAACCGTGAACACCATCAAGCTTCTCAGAAACGAAGATATAGATATAGGCCTGATTTGCAACACAGAGCTTCCAAAGGGGATAGTCTACTCTCCTGTCAAGGAGATACATGACGTATTTGTGGCAAGCCCTGAATATCTGGATAATTTCTACGAGCGCGCAAATGGCAGAGATCAATACAGCTTTGCCGATGAGCTTTCAGGCAATATCAAGGGTAACATTATACCGCTGCTAAACTCAGGCTTAGCCTCTGCCACACACGGCGATGCAACAGATCAAGGTGCGGATAAAAAAAGCAGAGATACCGGACATTCATCCGGCATCTCTGCTTCTACCACTATTCATAACTCAAGTAACTCAGGTATGTCCAATATATCAACAGTCGACATCCTTGAAGGCTCCAACCTCATGGTTCTTGAGGAGGCAAATGTAACCCGTACCCACGTGGACGAGTATCTCCGCTCACAGGGCATAAGCTGCAGCCAGGTACTTGAAATCAACAACATGGATCTCCTCATCGACTTCGCCGCCATCGGCATGGGCGTTGCCAGCGTGGTACGTGAATTCGCACATGAACAACTCTCATCCGGTGTTATAACCGAACTTCCGCTTGACACTCCTATTCCGAGCAGGAGTGTCGGCTTCGCTTACTCAGGAATGAAGAATCAGAGCACAGCTATGAAGAAATTTATGGAGTGGGTAGGGGTGTGATTACATGCTTCTGTTTACTGTCCCACCTCAGCATAAACAGCATGATGCATATTCCAAACAGCGAAACCAGTGCGCCAGCCATAAGCCCAGGTGTTCTGTATGCAATTTCTATATCGTGACTGCCCGCATATATCTGGACCCCCATATTGCCTTTACCAAGGCGAATTTTTTCTGCCGGCTCTCCATCCACATATATCTTAAACCCATCATCATATGGATATGCGATATACAGGATACCTGGATTTTTCACATCCACACTTCCATAGAAAGTATTCTTTACAAATCCTGTACACTCAAGCGGACTATCAAGTATCTTCTCTTCTGCTTTCTCAAATTCATCTGCATTGTAATTGTATACCTTTACAAATCGCTCTCCAACACTTCCTGTTTTAGAGCTGGTCGCACCTCCTATAGTTATCCTGACATGTTGTCCTTTCTTTACGAGGCCGACATGTGACAACTGTTCTGTAACATATGACCCATTCGATACCCTGAGATCTCCGTCCACGATCATCTCCACATAGTGATCGCGGCTATCCTTACTGTAGACATACATATCCATATCAGATTCAGCATCAAACTCATACCGGGTCATCGGCACAAATGCATTTGACGTTCTGTATATGCAATAACCCACTGATTCCTTAAGTGTGTCCTGATTGAGATAAGAAGTACTCCAATCCGATATATCAATCTCTGTAAATACATCTGACGACAGACCACAGCCACTCTTCATAAAATCATTCTGATTTTCAAGAGGTGTCCTGTCTGCTTTCCAGTCTACGATACCATCATCCAACATAAATCCCATCATCTCAGGAGTTTCTGCTTCATACAGATTGTATACGTCATTCTCAGCAACAAGGTTATACCCTGCGTAAGTACCATTCTCCGGACTCAGCACATATCTGACATTGTACATGAGCGCTGTAAGCGGTGTAGTTCCCGAATATATATATTCAACATTGTCAAAGTGGGCAAGTCCCATACTGGAAAACGCTCTGATCGTATTTCCATTTGCCATGGATGAATACCAGTTTGTCTGAGAATATGGCGCATAATTCTCATAAACCATAGCGCTCTTTCTGGTGCCATTTTCTGTATCCAGGGAATTGTATACTGATTCCCACTGATCTAGTCTTACAGCATCTGTCAGAAGACAGTCCTCCGTCTTGCCCGGCATTACATATAATGCATTTCCCATAATCTCAGCTATCCAACAGCCACAGATAATGCACACAGCCACTCCCGGCTTTATGCTTCCTCTTCTGCAAAGCACGCACAGAATGGCTGCAAATGCCAGCATAAGCATAAATATAACATAGCCAAGCGGGGTACTCATCTCTCTGCTGTCAATAAGACTTGCCACAAATATTACGCCTGCCACCGCAGTACTTACAGCAATATACCTCAGTCTCATCTTACCAAGATTCATGAGAATTCGATATGCTGCAACAATTAATATAAACGTTAATATAAATGCAAACCTGTTTCCAAGTCCATGTGTGATCGTCATGCCATGGAACACGTAATTGAGCGGAAGATAGTTCAGGGCAAGCACTAGCAGGGCCATGGCTATACAGTATTTCACCCTCGTCTTCCAGTCGCACACATCAGACAGAATAAAAATGCAGGCAGCAAATATAACAATACTTCCACAATAACTGTTATTGCTGAACATAGATACACATTCCAGATCCTTCAGCGGATAGAATGAAGATATATACGCTCCAAACTGTCCCCACATCTGTGTTCCTTCAAGCCCCATATCAGTCACCGAAGACGCCGCTCTCATGACCACCAGTCCGGCAGGAACCAGAACCACTCCTGCGAGCAGAGCAGACAGCACCGAGCAGCCGGCAAACGAAAGTCCTCTGCGTAGGAAATCTTTGACATTTTCCCGTTTTTCCAGCAAGAAATATATCACGGCAAACACACATATATAGAATGAAAAATAGAAATTGCATATGATCGATGCTGCCAAAGACAGCGTGTATAACATCCATCCTTTTCCATCTGACAGATGCTCTATGCCAAGTGCCACTATCGGAAGCAGAATAAGCCCATCAAGCCACATAATATTATGTCCATATGCAAGGACATACCCGGACAGTCCATATGCCATACCGCATGCCAGCTCTATGAACGTTGCAACTGTCTGGCTGTACCCATTCTCTGTATTTTTCTTATTGGTATGTCTGAAAAAGTAAAGCGCCGTGACCGGCAGGCAGGCGGATTTTATGATGATAAGCAATACCATGGAAAGTTCCAGCCTGCTCTCTCCCAACATCAGAACGATGATATTGAACGGGCTCAGGCAGTAATACAGTGACTCCTGTACAGCATCGATTCCCATTCCCATCGACCAGATAAAGCTTCCTTTGCCACCTCCCGAAATCCATTCAAATAACATATGAAACATATTCTTATACTGCACATATGCATCATACGTCAGAAAACTTTTATCTCCGAACGGATATGCTTTCTGCAGAATCAGAATTACTGTATATATCAGAAATGTAACTAAGAATACAGCCGCATACAGAATCCCGCTCTTTTTATGTTTGTTTACTTCTCCTTGCTTTGTACCCATATCAATCCCCACTTAATTTATTGCGCTATCTGTTCTATGCAGCCTGTACCTTCTTTTTCCTGCTGCGTCTGAGATTCACCATGTATAATACAACTATGAGCCATCCTGCTGCAGATAACATAAGCCCTAGCTTAAAGCCATATGTTACATATCTGAATTCTATTGTATGTGTTCCTGCTGTCAGCTCCAGACCCACAAGCGCACCGTTTGCCAACGGTGTTATATCGGTCTTATTTCCATCAACATACGCTGTAAAGCCTCTGTAATAAGGAATTGATGTATACAATATACCATCCTCCTTTGCTGTCACCGTACCCTTTACATATGTAGATGTCACTGTGTCAAGTGAAAGTGTCCTATCCTTAATTGATTCCTTGCATTCCTGCATCTTGTCATCGTGATATTCATAGAAATCTATACACGTTACTCCTTTTTTAAGGACTGTGGACAGATTGACTGCCTGTATCTCGACCTTCTGCCCACTCTTCAGCTCGCCGAGATCAAGTACATCCTTTGGTGAGGGATAAGCGTCATACTCATTTATATCCGCTATCACATTTCCGTCTACAGTTACAATATTACACAGCTTATTTGCATCCTCAAGGCTCACATACAAATGCATATCCCTCGGAGCTGTAAACGTATAAATCTGTGTGGCATGGTAATCTTCATCGAGCGACACATTCATATATGTATAAGCATTTTTATCAGTCTTTCTCTCCAAAGTTACTCCATCGGGCAAGACCTGTCTATCCGGAGTGCATCCTCTATATTTCACATCAAAATCAGTCAGTTCATCCGGTGAAACATGAGTGAACACTCCTTCAACTCCCGACACATCTTTCACGAATTCATTCTGCACCTCAAACGGAACTACGTCTGACACATTCCAATCTTTTATACTGCCATCTGTAGAAAAGCCCGCTCCCACAGCATAGTCTGTTGTATACCATGCAATCTCATCATCTATATCGTACACATCGTTTTTCAGATTATAACTTTGCTCCTTTGTATATCCACCATAATATGCATCTGCATCCGATAATACATTTCTTACATTGAACATAAGCGCAGTTACCGGTGTAGTATTTCTGTATGCATATGTAGCGCCGTGTTCCTGATACACCATTCCAAGCGCATCAAAAAGCCATGTCACTTTTGTATTTATGATTGAAGAGAATATATTAGTGTCTGAATAGACTGTATTATTTTGTGACAAAATCCAGGATGTCTTTCTATTAAGATCACTGTTGTCCTTTTCATTATATATGGCTCTCCATCCGTCAGTCCCGCCTAGATGCTCCTTGCCCGTAGTATATGCATCCGTATTCACATATACGGCATTGGATATCAGTTCCACAAAAAGTATTACTATAAAATTCACAATCAGAGAATTTATCTTTATGCTGTTTCTGGCCTGCAATACAAATACCATAAACAAATATATAATAAGCAGAATCGTGACCATATAGCAGACTACATTTTGCACCTCATTGTTTGCCAGAAAAACGCCCCCAAGGAAAACCAGAAATACAACTCCGGTCAGTATCCCTTCCCGAATCCCCGGCTTCGTCCAGTTCACAGCACACTCAAAAGCTGAAACAATAAGAAGTATGACAAGAATAAAAGCATATCTGTAAGAATATAGATGTGGATATGTGAACCCATGAAGAACATACAGTGCCCCTGTCAGATTCAGACAGGCAACAAGCAGCGCTATCTCCACCAGTCTCTTAACTCTTGCCCGAAGCTGTATATTCCTGTTAAACACATATACAACCGCAAGGAAAAGCAGAGACAGTCCCATATACATATTCCTTGCATACAGAGTTCTTCCAGCTATATCTATATCATGTCCCCAGAAAAAGCTCTGGAACAAATTTGCAAAATTACCAAACTTGCTAAATGGTATATCTTCTGTGAGTGAACTTGCACCTTCTCTTCCAACTATCGCAAGGAAACACGGCACAAGTACAACACATGCACTGAGTGCAGCCGTCATAGATGTGAGTGTAAACTTCACTCCACGCTTCCAAAACATTTTCCAGCTATCCTTTTTCACATCGATAAACCATATCACAGCTATCATAGCCACAAACCACGAAAAATAGAAGTTGAATACAAATGACATGAAAAGCATCACAAAATAAAGTCTCACATCACCGCCCTCAATAAGTCTCTCAACGCCAAGCATCATAACAGGCACGAGAAGAAGGCATATAAGCCAAATGAGATTATACTGATATGCAAGCATATAATCGCACATGGAATAAGCCATTCCCATCACAACACAGAGTATGTCATTCAGCCATCCGTGCTGCATTTTATTTCTGCTGGTATGCGATAAGAAATAGGTCATAGTAACTCCGCAAAGTCCAACCTGAATACACATACTGACGATCATTCCCAGCTCCATATGTGAACCGCCGAACAAAACTGCTATTAGATTGACAGGACTTGCCAGATAATAAAAGAAATTAGTATAGAAATCATATCCTAGTCCCATGTCCCAACTGAAAAAAATTGATTTTCCCTGTCTTATCCTGCCTGATAATTCCACAAAAAACGCATAATACTGGGTATTAGAATCTCCAAGCAGTATAGTATTCTTTCCAAATGGATAACAGTCTGTCATCATCATATGTATCACTATACATATGATAGGAATCAGAAATGCCATTCCATACTTAACAATTTTTCTTGACCTGATTTTCTTTTTTTCCATAATTACTCCACCACTCCATATAACTTTGTATTTTTCCTTTTTCGACAGCATGTTGCATTATAAGTATCAATAACATAAGCAAGACCGCTGATATACTTATTCTCCATGACCAATGCTGAATCTTTGTCCCCTTATATTTTACAACAACTTTACCTGCCTCTGGCGAAACTGATATTTCTACCAATCCATCATTTAGACATTTGCTTACCGTCAGTTTCCGTCCATCAGCCATTATTGCTTCATATCCCTTATAATAATACTTTGGAACTATGCACTCCCCCGCAGTTTTACCCGCATCAAACTCATAGCTTCCGTCTGATCCATAGCGCCCCCGTATGTAAGTATCTTCGCACTTTACCATCCCGCTGCTTTCTGCTCCGACAGATGTTGCAAGATCCCCTTCTGCTGGAAGCCACTCCCAGAACCCTATGCTGTCTGTACTTCCTGCATTATCCGCATAACCTTCCGGATAGTTCACATAGCCACCAAGTTCTATATTCCATACCATATTCAGGCTAAAAATACCGATAAGTATGCTTCCAGCCGCACATAAACATGCATTTCTTCTGTATGATGGCAACAGCTTTATTATATCCACTGACTGAAGTGCAAGACCAAGTGCCACAAAGAATTCTGTGAACATATTCAGCCTCCACGGAAACTGTATACTGACAAATGGAGTTCTGTCGATAAGTTTCCATGGAAAAATCTTTGTCTCGCATACAAGAAGCACCGCCGCTGTCACAAGGCACATCAAAGCCTTTTTATTATATACTTTTTTATATATACTGACAAATACCATAAGTGCCAGTATTCCAATCTCAATGAATGCAACCGAATACTTTCCACTCACTATCGCGAGCAGTGTCTGAGTCTCCTCATGTGTGTAAAATGCCGGTTCATTGCTTACATAGAACCTTCCATCTGCAAATTGTTCAAGTACAGGAAGCCAATAATAACATGTAAGTACTGCACACGCAAGAGCTTCCATACACACAGCCCCAATAAGTCTTCTGCAAGCCGCAATTCTTTTCCATCTCGCACACACCCAGATTATTCCCATTACTACACATAATACAAAGCTTATCGTGTGTGAAAGCATAAGACACGAATATGATACACATAAAAGGCCTTTTCTACTGTGTCCCATCTCAGTCAGGTCGTAAAGAGCAAGAAACGCCAGTGGAATAAATACCATGGCAGCAATTTCGCCAAGTGCAAATCTGGTATATACATCCTCAAGATGATAATGTCCCATTGTGTAAAGCACCATAGTGACAACACCCGCGCAACGGCTTCTGCCAATGCTCCGCCCTGTATAATACGCAGTAAGTCCCGTACATATCATCAGTACATATATATATATCTTCATTGCAATCTCCGGTGATGCCCCCAGAAGTCTGAAGAGAACGGCTGGCAGCAAGAACAAATCAGGGTAAAATATTCCCATACCGTAGCCATACCCTTCCAACATAGTCTGATATATATATACAGGGTATCCCTGCCCTGACTTTAGCGCTTTGAGGATACTCTCCACCCTGAGCATATGAACCTGCTGGTCATCACCGTATGGCAGGCCTGTCTTAAAACAAGGGATCATACATACACCACTTATCAGAAGCACCAGCATTGCAATTCCCAGAATCTCTATTCTGTTTTTCTTTTTTTCTATCACGCAGAATCTCCTCCCGGTCGTCAAAGCTCTGCCACATCATCCCCGGCAGTCAGTACGCATAAATATAAAGACAAACGGGGACAGGTATGGAATCTACTCTCACCTGTCCCCGTATTCTCAGTCATCTAAAACTGTTTATGACTCCTGCACATCTGTGCTATTTTTATTGGTATATCACCGGATATAATCCGTGTGACATGATTTCATCTTACTTAAAATACTCCACACCACTCTCGAATATCTTCTGGTTCTGGTCGCCGTATACGTTTACAGCTACAGCCTGTCCAATACGCTCCGAGTGACCCATCTTACCAAGGACACGTCCGTCTGGGCTTGTGATACCCTCGATCGCATAGTATGAACCGTTGACGTTGTAGTACTCGTCCATGGTTGGGTTGCCGTTCATGTCGACATACTGTGTTGCAACCTGTCCATTTGCAAAGAGCTTCTCGCACCATTCCTTGCTTGCAACGAAACGTCCCTCACCGTGTGAGATAGGAATTGTGTATACTCCGCCGAGCTCTGCCTTCTTCAGCCATGGGCTCTTGTTTGTTACAACCTTGGTGTATACCATCTTGGACTGATGACGTCCGATGCTGTTCATTGTCAGTGTAGGTGAATCATCTGTCTGTGGTCTGATCTCGCCGTAAGGCACAAGACCGAGCTTGATGAGTGCCTGGAATCCGTTACAGATACCAAGTGCAAGTCCGTCCCTCTCGTTCAGGAGCTTCATGACTTCCTCGGAGATCTTCGCATTACGGAATGCAGTTGCGATGAACTTACCTGATCCGTCTGGCTCATCACCGGCTGAGAATCCGCCTGGGAACATGATGATCTGTGAATCGCTGATTGCCTTTGCAAATGCGTCAACAGAATCTCTGATTCCCTGTGCTGTCATATTTCTGAATACTATCGTCTGTACGTCTGCGCCTGCTCTCTCAAATGCCTTTGCTGAGTCATACTCACAGTTTGTACCAGGGAATACAGGTATGAATACCTTTGGCTTGGCAACCTTGTTCCTTGATGTGTAAACTGTCTTGGCGTCGAAGAGTCCAGTCTTGATCTCTGTCTGTGGAACATTTGACTCTGTTGGGAATACCTTCTCAAGAGTCTTTGTCCATGCTGCAAGAGCCTCGTCCATAGTGATCGTGACATCCTTGTATGTAAATACAGGCTCCTTTGTAACCTTACCTATCTTCTTGACAGGAATTCCGAGCTGATCAAGATCTGCTGCCTTAACCTCAAGAATGATAGCGCCATAGTTCTTGGCAACAAGATCCTTCTTGCTGACTGTATCCTCAAGCTCAACACCGAGCTTATTTCCAAATGCCATCTTGCTGACAGCCTCTATGATACCGCCAAATCCAACTGCGTATGCAGACTGGATCTTGCCCTCCTTGATCTTCTTGTTCAGGAGGTCATACATGTACAGAACATTCTCATATACAGGTATGTCGTTCTCGTCTTTCTCTATATCCATCTCCACAAGAACATTGCCTGCCTTCTTGAGCTCAGGTGTCACAACGTCCATGTAGCTTGCCACGTCAACTGCAAATGATACAAGTGTTGGAGGTACATCTATATCATTGAATGTACCTGACATACTGTCCTTTCCACCGATAGACGGAAGTCCAAGTCCTATCTGAACATCATATGCTCCGAGGAGTGCTGCCAGTGGCTGTCCCCATCTGTATGGGTCTGTTCCAAGTCTCTTGAAATATTCCTGGAATGTAAGTCTGATCTTGCTTACATCTCCACCTGCTGCAGCTATCTTGGCTGCTGATGTAACAACCGCATATACTGAACCGTGATATGGGCTCCAGCTTGACAGATATGGGTCAAATCCGTAGCTCATCATGGTGATAGTGTCTGTCTTACCCTTGAGTACAGGCAGCTTTGCGATCATTGTCTGTGTAGGTGTGAGCTGATACTTTCCACCGTAAGGCATTGTGACTGTTCCTGCTCCGATAGAGCTGTCGAACATCTCCACAAGTCCTTTCTGTGAGCACACATTCAGATCTGACAGTGTATCGAGCCATGCCTTCTTGACATCCTCAGGCTCCTTAACTGAAGCAAAGTAATTATCTGCCTTGCTTGGAACTTCAACCTTGACCTGAGTCTCCTGATGAGCACCATTTGTGTTGAGGAATGCACGTGAGATGTTCACGATGTCCTTGCCTCTCCACTTGAGGATAAGTCTAGGCTCCTCTGTAACCTTTGCAACTACTACAGCCTCAAGGTTCTCCTCCTCAGCGTATCCGAGCATAGTGTCAACATCCTTAGGATCGACAACTATAGCCATACGCTCCTGGGACTCTGATATTGCAAGCTCTGTACCGTCAAGACCTGCGTACTTCTTTGGCACCTTGTCAAGATCTACCACAAGTCCGTCTGCCAGCTCTCCGATGGCAACTGACACACCGCCGGCACCAAAATCGTTACACTTCTTTATAATAGATGAAACCTCTTCTCTTCTGAAGAGTCTCTGGATCTTTCTCTCTGTAGGTGGGTTACCCTTCTGAACCTCAGCACCACATGTCTCGAGTGAGTGTGATGTGTGAGCCTTGGATGAACCTGTTGCTCCACCACAGCCATCACGGCCTGTACGTCCGCCGAGCAGGATGATTACATCTCCCGGATCAGATGTGAGACGCTTTACAGCACGTCTTGGAGCTGCACCCATAACTGCTCCGATCTCCATTCTCTTTGCAACATAATCTGGATGATATATCTCATTTACAAGGCCTGTTGCAAGACCGATCTGGTTACCATATGAGCTGTAACCGTGGGCTGCTGTTGTCACGATCTTACGCTGTGGAAGCTTGCCCTCCATTGTGTCCTTGAGAGACTTTGTAGGATCAGCTGCACCGGTAACTCTCATAGCCTGGTATACGTAACCTCTTCCTGAGAGCGGATCTCTGATAGCACCGCCAAGACATGTAGCAGCACCACCGAATGGCTCGATCTCTGTAGGATGGTTGTGTGTCTCGTTCTTGAAGAATACGAGCCACTCTTCCTCTACTCCGTCCACAACTACAGGAACAACTATAGAGCAAGCATTGATCTCGTCTGACACTTCCATATCATCGAGCTTGCCTGCTGCCTTGAGCTGTTTCATACCCATAAGGGCTATATCCATGAGACATACAAACTTGTCATCTCTGTCCTTGTACATCTCCTTCATCTCTGCTCTGTATGCGTCAAATGTCTTCTCAAGAAGATCCTTGTAATCTCCATCGTCGAACTCTACATCTGTGAGCTCTGTTGAGAATGTTGTATGACGGCAGTGATCTGACCAGTATGTATCGAGAACTCTGATCTCGGTCATGGATGGATCTCTCTTCTCCTCACCCTTGAAATAGTTCTGGATGTGAAGGAAATCCTTGAATGTCATGGCAAGTCCAAGTGAGTCATAAAGCTCCTTAAGATCTGCCTCTGCCATGTCCTTGAATCCGTCAAATATATGAACATCGGCTGGCTCAGGGAACTCTGTAACCAGAGTCTCAGGAATCTCCATACCGCATATTCTTGAATCAACAGGGTTTACACAGTAGTCCATGACAGCCTTCATCTGCTCGTCTGTCACGTCGCCCGAAAGTACATATGTTGTGGCAGTCTTGATAACAGGCTCCTCATCCTCTGCAAGAAGCTTTACACACTGCTCTGCTGAATCGGCTCTCTGATCGAACTGACCTGGAAGCGCCTCTACTGAGAACACCTTATCTGTGGCAGCAAGCTCAGGCTCACCCTCATAGATCACATCTACAGGCGGCTCAGCAAATACTGTCTCAAGAGCCTTTGCATATGTCTCATCTGATATGTTCTCAATATCATACCTGACAAGCACTCTCACATACTCAGCCTTGATACCCAGATAGTTCTTAATCTCTTCGTGAAGTTCCTTCGCCTTGACCGCATAGTCAGGCTTTTTCTCAACATACACTCTCTTGACCTTACTCATGTCATACCTCCATAGTAAAAGCGTTTTTGTTATTTCAATTCTTTAATAATAGCATTTATCTTGTTTTTTTTGTAGTAGTTTTTATCTTTTTGCCTATTTTTGTTAATTTACAATAATAGTGTAACAAACAGATGTTCAGAGAGTTGAACATTCCCCTGTTTGTATCCTGTCCGTGTAAATGCCCTTATACGGACAGGATTAAAGAATATATAAGGGTATAACGACAAGTTGAAAGGATGGTAAGAATATGGCTTTTTTATTTAGTTTGGATCTAATGAAGATCGCACAGGAAGAAAAGGTAATTGTTGACAAGGAAGGTAATGAACGGGGCAAGTATTATGTCATTGGTCTTAGCAATGGAGCTAAAAGTTTTGAGGTAACTTGCGGAGAGAAGAATAATCTTCTTAAAGTGCCTGTTTTTTCAAAGGTACGTGTTCATTTTGACATAGTAGATAAAAAGTTAAAAGCTATTGATGCAGATGCAGTGGCTAAAGGCGGTGAGAAGAATTCTTAAAAAATATTTTTTAGATTCTTCAATACTTTTCTGTTTTATATCGCGTAAATTCCCCCCTTTGTGGGTTTTTAAATAAATCTGAAAGGGGGTGAAGCATATGACGATGGAGCAGATCACTGCAGGCATTACAGACCTCATGGGTGTTATGGGAACTGTACTTACATCAATAGGTAGCAATGCCGCACTTATGGTAATCTTTTGTGTCGGTGTAGTCGGTGCTGGTGCTGGTGCATTTAAGAAGATCGCAAGATCAGTAAAGTAGTGGAAGGGAGTATGTAATTATGAAGATTGCAGATATTACAACTGGTGTCACTAACCTTATGACAGTGATGGGTACTGTTCTTACTGGTATTGGTGATAATGCGGCGCTTATGGTTATCTTTTGTGTTGGTGTAGTTGGTGCTGGTGCGGCTGCATTCAGGAAGATTAAGCGTTCTGTGAAGTAAAGAAACAATATGATAGGGTGTGGGCATACCCCTATTTTTTATGCTTTCTGATAAGGAGATATTAAATGAAGCTAAGATTAAAAAGAATAAGCAAATTGAATATTGTTGTAGCTGTATTTGTTTCTATATTGTTGTTGTTTTGTAATTGCGTGTGTCCACGTTTGTTTGTTTATGCTTCTAATTCCGGGGTTTCAAAATATTTACATGGTTCTCAGTATGTTACAAAAAATGGGTATTACTTTGAGCAATCAGATTATATATGTGGTAGTGATTTTTGCTCTTCGCCTGCATCTTATGAGTGTACTGGTCATTGTTTTGATGCTTCTGGAATGCCTGTATCTGCTACTGATTCGGTAAAGAAAAAATTTAATAGCTTTTTATCCTCTGTCGGTGTTGATTTAAGTGGTCTTGATTTGTATTTTGTTTTGTATGAGCGTCCTACCGATGGTAGTTCTGGTTATTTAGAACAAATGTTTTTTTGGGTTCCAAAGGGTTCTTCTATATGTATGGGG
>NZ_JBCPDQ010000013.1:0-87941 GCF_040915325.1 Coprococcus sp. RTP21281st1_F1_RTP21281_210402 | reverse complement strand
TTTTCCTAACCATCTTTACTGTTATTGGTTTGTTGGATCTTTGATATCATCTCTGATCCGACGTTCTTGAAATTCTTGTTTGGAATTTCAGGGTTGTCATGTTGTTAATTTTTCAAGGTTCTTTATGTTCTCGCCTCTCAGCGACAACTTCTAAATACTATCACATTCATTTATCAATGTCAACAACTTTTTTCATCTTTTTTCAAGCTGTTTCTTCAGTTCTTATGTACTGATTTCGTGTCATAATCGGGTGATTATATAACGAATAAATCTCAAAATCTGATGCTTTATAGATGTTTCTGACACCGTCTCACGCGACAGCTTTTATAAGATACCACCATCATTTGGCAAAGTCAAGCACTTTTATTGAATTTTACACGAAATAATTTTGGCCACAATACCAAATGATACTGTGGCCATGCTCACCGCTATTATCGTGCTTTATATGATTGAATATTTTCTTCTATATATACTCCAGTGCCTGCTGTATATTTGCGACACCTACCACCTTCATGTCTCCAAGGTCTTTCATCTTCTTCACATTGTCCAGATTGGATCTCGGTATGATACAGGTCTTAAATCCCATCTTTGCGGCCTCGCGTACTCTCTGCTCAGCACCTGACACTCCACGCACTTCGCCTGAAAGTCCCATCTCTCCAAACATGACCATATCAGAAGGTATGGCACGGTTCTTGAAGCTTGATACAAGAGCAAATACTATTCCCAGATCTGCCGACGGATCATCAAGGCGCATACCTCCGGCTATATTCACATATGCATCACAGCCCGCCATAACTATGCCGCCTCTCTTCTCAAGAACAGCAAGCAAGAGATTTACCCTGTTGTAGTCGAGTCCCACACTTGTTCTTCTTGGCAGATTGAAGCTTGACTGGCACACCAGAGCCTGGATCTCAAGCAATATCGGTCTTGTTCCTTCCATTGTACATACTACTACAGACCCGGATGTGTCATCAGGTCTTCCATCCAGCATAAGCTGTGACGGATTCTTCACCTCTGCAAGTCCGGTTCCCTTCATCTCAAATACACCGATCTCATTTGTCGAGCCAAATCTGTTCTTTACTGCACGAAGGACTCTAAACCCGGCATTACGCTCGCCCTCGAAATAGAGAACTGTATCTACCATATGTTCAAGGGTTCTTGGGCCTGCCACGGTTCCCTCTTTGGTAACATGTCCTACTATGAATATGGCGATCCCTGTCTGCTTCGCCATCCTCATGAGTCTGGCTGTAACTTCCTTTACCTGGGATACACTTCCCGGTGCAGACTCCACGTCATCCGTAACTATGGTCTGTATGGAATCTATAACAATGACCTTTGGAGTGTCCTTCTTGACATACTCCTCCACATCCTCGAGATTGTTGACACAGAGAAGCAGCATATCCTTTGTAAAATTTCCGATACGCTCTGCCCTCATCTTTATCTGTGAAAGGGACTCCTCACCTGACACATAAAGTATCTTCTGTCCCATCTCTGACATATTCCTGCACATCTGCAGCAATATGGTGGATTTACCTATACCCGGATCTCCTCCAACCAGCACAAGGGATCCGCTCACTATCCCGCCGCCTAATACTCTGTTTAATTCGCCTATTCCTGTGGTAAAACGCGTCTCGTCGGTGGTCTCCACCTCCAAAATGCTTGTAGGCGCCACGACAGCCCTTCTACCGGACTGGCTCTTGGCGCCTACTGTCACTTTCTCCTCGCAAAATGAATTCCACGCTTTACAGCCGGGGCACTGCCCCATCCATTTTGTCGATTCGAATCCACATTCCTGGCAAAAAAACACCTGTTTTCCTTTTGCCATAAATATCTCCTGTGTATGCTATATTAGTCAAATGCTCTCTTAACATCAACCTTGACTGGTCTGCCCTCTTCAAGATCTACGCTTATGCTCATCTTGCCACCGAGGTTGGTCTTGTTCTTGCCGACATATACATCGTCTACGTGAACCTTGTACTCTGTCTCAGGCTCAAGCTCAAGTGTGATGGACGCATTCTCTGGTCCCTCAACTACAAATGTAACATCGTTCTCATCAGCCTTGAAACCATGTACTGCTGTTCCCGGTACTGACTCATATACGAACATTCCGTTCTTCTCAAGCTTTGTGATCTCGTTGAAAGTCTTTATCTTGTAGATATCTCCCTGGAACTCAAAACCGTCCTTCTTGGTCTTTGCTCCAAGCTCATAATTACCGAATTCCAATGACTCCCCCTGTGCATTTATCAATTCATTTACTACTGACATTGATCTTATCCTCCTGTTGTTGTTGTATGATCTGAACTCTATCGCAATAATATCCTGATATATATCAATAATCTCTGTATACTATCCGTTAGTGATTTTCATTATACAGTAATGCATCCTTTTTTTCTACAAAATTATGCATTTTCACCAATATTTCATATTAATTTCTACTGCTTAATTTTCCGCACTTTGCACTACTGTATATCATGCTCACATCACAAATATCTAATCCGACATCAATCCTCTGTCTTTTGTTTCGCTGTAAGTGATATTTTCTCAGTGGTTTTCCCGTCGGCTTCCTTCTTTTTCTTCGTTGACACTGTGACTGTATCACCTTTTTTGACATCACCTCTAAGCATCGCCTCCGCAAGCACATCCTCCACATATGTCTGGATAGCCCTTTTGAGTGGTCTTGCTCCGTACTTCTTGTCATAGCCTTTTCCAAAGATATATTTCTTTGCATGGTCGGTGAACTTAAGCTCAATATCCATCTGTGTCTGGACACGGTTCTTAAGTTCCTTTAACATAAGTCCGGTTATATCCTTTACATTTGCCTCGCTCAGGGCATGGAACACGATTATGTCGTCTATTCTGTTCAGGAACTCCGGCTTGAAGGTTCTCTTGAGCTCATCCATTACATTGCTCTTCATCTTCTCATGTTCCTTTGTCTCATCGCTTACCGTGACAAATCCAAGCTGCTTAGGGTCAACTATACCCTGTGCCCCTGTATTGGAGGTCATGATTATGATGGTGTTCTTGAAATCCACCTTTCTTCCCTGGGAATCCGTTATGTGTCCGTCATCAAGTACCTGAAGGAGAATGTTGAACACATCGCTGTGAGCCTTCTCTATCTCGTCAAACAGCACAACAGAATACGGATTGGTCCTGACCTTCTCACTGAGCTGTCCGCCCTCCTCAAAGCCTACATAACCCGGAGGTGAACCTATCATCTTGGACACGCTGTGCTTCTCCATGTACTCCGACATGTCAACTCTTATCAGGGCATCCTCACTTCCAAATACTATATCTGCAAGAGCCTTGGAAAGCTCTGTCTTACCGACACCTGTAGGTCCGAGGAACAGAAATGATCCCATCGGTCTCTTCGGATCCTTAAGTCCGACTCTGCTTCTCTTGATAGCACGTGATACGGCTGTAACAGCCTCCTCCTGGCCAACTACCCTCTTGTGAAGTTCACTCTCAAGGCGTTCAAGCTTCTTTGACTCCTTCTCCGTGAGCTTGCTCACAGGGATCTTGGTCCACACGGACACAACATCCGCAATATCGTTCTCCTGAACTGTGATATTTCTCTGGCTGGAAGACTGCTTTCTTGCATTCTTCTTTGCAAGCTCCTTCTGTCTCGCGCTCACCTCTGCCGCCGCCTCTATATTGCCAGCCATGAGTGCCTTCTCCAGATCGTCGTTGAGCGTTGTAAGCTCAGCCTCCACAGCCTTTTTCTTCTCATAATTATGTCTGTCCGATGAGAATCCGAGCCTCTTTCTGGAGCATGCCTCATCCATAAGATCTATGGCTTTGTCCGGCAGGAATCTGTCTGTTATATATCTGATGGACAGATCCACCGCAGCTTCAACCGCATCATCGCTTATATCGACATTGTGATGCTGCTCATAGCATGGTCTGAGTCCCTTGAGTATCTCCACTGCCTCATCCCTTGTAGGCTCATCCACGTACACCGGCTGGAATCTTCTCTCAAGGGCCGCATCCTTCTCTATATACTTCCGATATTCGTTCAGAGTCGTAGCACCTATCATCTGGATCTCGCCGCGTGACAGGGACGGCTTCAGTATATTGGACGCATCTATTGCACCCTCGGCACCGCCTGCCCCTATGAGTGTGTGAAGTTCATCCACAAACAATATGATATTGCCATCCGATATGACCTCTCCGATAACCTTCTTTATCCTGTCCTCAAACTCTCCTCTGTACTTGGAACCGGCAACCATGCTTGAAAGGTCAAGCGAAAGGAGCCTTTTACCCTTTACAGTATCCGGCACTTCATCGTGGGCTATGAGATATGCTATGCCCTCCACAACAGCAGTCTTTCCAACACCCGGCTCTCCGACCATACATGGATTGTTCTTCATTCGTCTGCTGAGTATCTGCATGACTCTCTCTATCTCTTTTGTACGTCCGATGACCGGATCCATATTGCCCATCCGTGCTTCCTGTGTCAGATCTCTGGAATACTGATCCAGTGTAGGTGTGGATGTCTTGCTCTTATTTCTCGACTTTTTCAGTGCTGCATATTCTCTCTTTGCCGTATTCGCATCGCTTCCACAGGCCAGAAGTATGTCTGTGTACACCTTCTGGATATTTACATTCTCTGATGCCATAAGCTTTACAGCTACACAGTCTGTCTCCTTTATAAGTGCCAGAAGGATATGCTCTGTTCCCACCTCCTGGGAATTGAGTCTTCTCGCCTCATACTGTGAGTCATCGAGAATCCTTCTTGCGCTCATCGTATATTTGTCTCTCTCCCCTGTGACTACTCCACCAGGTTCCAATGTATACTTCAACGCATCTATGATCTTAACTATATCCAGACCATTCTCGTTCAGAATACTGTACGCTGTTGTATCTGCTACAGATGCCAGTGCAACGATAAAATGCTCGCTTCCGACAAAATTCTGTCCAAGCTTCCTCGCCACCCTGTTTGCCTCTTTTATAACTATGTCAGATTCTTTGCTGTACGGTAATTTCATTCAGTCCACCTCAAATCTAAATAATCTAGGATTTTATGCGCTTCATTATAGCATATGTCGTCGTGCGTAAGCGCGATGACCTACGCACGCATCAGCGTGCTTCATTATAACATATATATTACAGGAATACAAAAGAGGTTTTGAGACAAATTCTCTCAAAACCTCTTCCGTAAATATATATCTATAGATTACTGCTCGTCTATAGCCTTACCTATATCATGTCTCATGTACTTGTTGTCAAATGTGATCCACTCTGTCGCAGCATATGCATTCGCACGAGCCTCGAAAAGATCCTTGCCCTTTGCTGTAACACCGAGTACACGGCCGCCATTTGTCACGATCTGATCACCGTCAAACTTTGTGCCGGCATGGAATACAAAGTAGTCATCCTTGCCGTCAAACTTCTCAAGTCCATGTATAGGATAGCCCTTCTCATATGATACAGGGTATCCGTCTGATGCAAGAACTACGCACACTGCCGCATTGTCCTCAAACTGAAGATCAACTTTATCAAGTGTTCCGTCGATACATGCCTCCATGACATCGATAATATCATTCTTCATACGAGGAAGAACTACCTGAGCCTCAGGATCGCCAAATCTTGCATTGTACTCGAGAACCTTAACACCATTTGGTGTCATCATGAGTCCGCAGAACAGAACTCCCTTGAACTCTCTGCCCTCTGCCTTCATGGCAACCATGGTTGGCTTGTAGATGTTCTCCATGCAATACTCGTCTATCTCTTTTGTATAGAAAGGACTTGGGGAGAATGTTCCCATTCCGCCTGTGTTGAGTCCCTGATCTCCATCCTTTGCTCTCTTGTGATCCTGTGCTGAAGTCATAGGCTTGATCGTTGTTCCATCACAGAAGCAAAGGACTGATACCTCACGTCCTGTCATGAACTCCTCTATTACCATGGTATTTCCGGCTGAACCAAAGTGCTTGTCAAGCATGATCTCCTTGACGCCTGCCTTTGCCTCCTCAAGGTCATTACATATGAGAACACCCTTGCCGAGTGCAAGTCCGTCAGCCTTTAAAACTATAGGGAATGTGGCTGTCTCAAGGTACTTGAGCGCTGAGTCTGCGTCTGTAAAGTTCTCATAAGCTGCTGTAGGTATGCCATACTTCTTCATGAGATCCTTTGAAAACGCCTTTGATCCCTCTATGATCGCTGCATTTGCGCGAGGTCCGAATGCTCTGATTCCGGCTGCCTCGAATGCATCTACCGCACCTGCGACAAGCGGATCATCCGGTGCAACAACAACCAGATCAACTGCATTATCTTTTGCAAATGCAACCAGCTTATCAAAATCCATAACACCTATATCAACGCACTCTGCAAGTGATGCAATGCCTGCGTTGCCAGGTGCACAATATATCTTGGATACTTTATCACTCTTTGAAATACTTGTAACTATAGCATGCTCTCTTCCGCCGCTTCCTACTACTAATACTTTCATGGATATTCCTCCTACCACTTGAGTTAATAATAAATTAATATACTTATCATTGTGATAAACAAAACACTAAATCACCTGATCACCATTTTATGTCAATATAAATCCTATACCCTGTTGCAATTATTGTATCTTCACTTGTATATTTTTTTCTAATTAATCCATTTTCACGAACTCTTCTATAAATTGCATTTACACTCTTTACATTAACATCAGCTTTACTAAGTCCTCTCTTCACTAGTCTCTTATAAATTTCTTTGGCAAGCAGATTCATCACTTCCTTATTATCGGAAATGCAAGTTCTATTAATCGCTCCCCAACCATTAACAGCGAATAATTTTTTTTCGTTTCCATACGGTACATATGTCCTCGTTGCATAATCTTTTAACCTCTGATCATACCCTGCGTCATAAACAAAATCTGTACATCTATCTTCTTCATCAACATAATAGCCATAACCATCACCATCAAGGCATAAAGAACCTATAAGATCGTCTTTTCCATTTTCAGCCCTTTCTTTACATAAAAACAACAGCTTATCTATTAAACTATCATCTATATTATCACTATCAATCCCAAATTCGTATGAAACCCTATTTTGATTCGCATGTTTCTTTTCATCAGACATTCTTCTTAGTTCATCTTGAAACATTCATAATCCCCCTCATTTGTCAATATGATTTTAATCTTCCACTACTGCAATTCCATCTTCCACATGAACCTTGCCGTGGGCTATCTTATCTATAACCGCAGGCAGAAGCTTCCACTCAGCCTGCTCCATAACACGCTGCTGCAAAACCTTTGGTGTATCTCCATTCTGTACTGCAACTGCCTTCTGCATGATGATAGGACCTGTGTCAGTACCTTTATCTACAAAATGAACCGTTGCACCTACAACCTTTACCCCTCTTGCGAGGGCTGCCTCATGAACTTTAAGCCCATAGTAGCCTGTTCCGCAGAACGCTGGTATGAGTGATGGGTGTATGTTTACTATCTTGTTCGGATATGCATCTATCACTATCTCAGGTATGACCACAAGATATCCTGCTAGGACTATGAGATCCGCGCCAGTCTCCTGAAGTTTTGCGAGAAGTGCCTCGTTGAACTCTGCGCGGTCTGCGCAATCCTTAGGGCTTACGACCTCCGCTGCTATCCCTGCCTTCTTCGCTCTCTCAAGAGCAAATGCATTCCTGTTGTTGCTTATAACTGCAACTATCTCTGTATCTGTTATGACTTTATTCTCTATGGCATCTATGATGGCCTGAAGATTGGTTCCGCCACCTGACACCAGAACTGCAACCTTTAGCATAAGTCTACTCCCTTTTCACCAGCTACAACTGTACCGAGAACAAATGCCTTGTCGCCGGCAGCTTCTATAGCCGCAATAGTCTTGTCTGCGTCTGCAGGGTCTATAGCAAGGCACATACCAACTCCCATGTTGTATGTATTGTACATCATATGCTCATCTATATCGCCCTTCTTTGCGAGAAGCTTGAATATAGCTGGCACCTCATATGAATCCTTCTTAACCTGAGCACGCACTCCGTCAGGGAGCATTCTTGGGATATTCTCATAGAATCCGCCACCTGTGATGTGGCTGCATCCCTTGATCGTAACGCCTGCATCCTTCACTGACTTGAGAGCCTTTACATAGATTCTTGTAGGCTCAATAAGTGCCTCACCGAGCGTCTTACCAAGCTCGTCGTAATATGTATCAAGAGATTCCTTAGTCATCTCGAATACCTTTCTTACAAGTGAGAAACCGTTGCTGTGCACTCCACTTGAAGCGATACCTATAAGTGTATCTCCAGGCTTAATGCTCTCTCCTGTAATAAGATCCTTCTTCTCAACAACACCTACTGCAAATCCTGCAAGGTCGTACTCATCCTCAGGCATAAGTCCCGGATGTTCTGCTGTCTCACCACCTACGAGGGCAGCTCCTGACTGGTTGCATCCCTCTGCAACGCCGCTTACTATAGTTGCAATCTTCTCAGGATAGTTCTTGCCACATGCTATATAGTCAAGGAAGAAAAGTGGCTCTCCACCAGAGCATGCGATATCATTCACACACATTGCCACTGCGTCGATTCCGATGGTGTCATGCTTATCCATAATATAAGCGAGCTGAACCTTTGTTCCGCATCCATCTGTTCCTGACAGAAGTATAGGCTCTTCCATATCCTTGATCTTAGCGAGACTGAAAGCTCCTGCGAATCCACCAATTCCGCCAAGTACCTCGGGTCTCATGGTTGTCTTGATGTGCTTCTTCATAAGCTCCACAGACTTGTATCCAGCTTCAATATCTACTCCGGCATTCTTGTAATCCAATTTCTTATCCTCCTGTTTTCTGTTTTGTACAAGGCGCACCGGCACCTTTTCAAATATTCCAATAAATTATAGATTATATCGAATACTTTGTAAAGATTGAGATGATTACAAATTGATAATGCGGTGAACGTGTGGTATAATCACAATATATTGTGATTATAGCTATCCGCAATATATAACAGTCGATTATACTACAGCAAAAGCAGTTACTAAAGGAGCACCCGCATGACCAACAACAGATTGAACATCGGTATTTTTACATGTCATATTGATAACGATTACGCAACAGAGGTTTGCAAAGGAGCTGAATACGCAGCAAAAGAACTTGACTGCAATCTCATCGTATTTCCGGGCATGTTTCTGAATGCCTCCTTTTATGATCCTGCCAATCAACTGTATGATTACCAGTATAATTCGATTTTCTACTATGCACATCCTGAGTGTCTGGACGCACTTATCATCTCCGTCGGAGCTATATCATCTCTGTTATCGGAGAAGGACATGAATTCTTTCCTTTCCCATTTTGATGGAATACCTATCCTCACACTGGAGGAGAAGCTTCCGGGATATCCATGCATCAGAACAGACAATTCAAGAGGAATGAGGGATGCCATAGAACATCTCATAAAAGAACACAAGAGAAAGCATATATGCTTTGTTGCCGGCAAGGATGACAACACCGACAGCAATCTCAGACTCAAGATATACAGAGAGGTTCTCTCTGAGAACGGACTCAGCGTTGAGGACCGCATGATAATACACGGCGACTTCGCAGAATACTGTCAGGAGGAGACTGCACAGCTTCTGGATGTCAACCCGGATGCCGATGCCATCGTATTTGCAAATGATCACATGGCAATAGGCGGTTACGCAGAGCTCAAGGCCAGAGGAATACGCATAGGAGAAACCATGTCGGTCATCGGTTTTGACGATTCACCATCTTCAGTCAACATGGATCCACCACTCACAACAGTCAATATCAATTCCTGTGAGCTCGGTTTCCGTGCAGTGTATGCGGCGGTGAGACTTGCCCAGACCGGCAACATGAAATCCGAGGCTTTGGATTCCCGACTTATAAACAGAGTGTCCTGCTGCTGTCATCTGTGCACAGAGAGTGACCTGATGAAGGATGGCAGACATTTGCTGGATCTGGATATACCAGACATCATCGATATTCTTGATGGCCGTCTCTTCGGTGAGATTGCAGATTCATTCTACGCATCCAAGGTCATGTCCGCCTACAACAGGATACTCATTGATATAGTATCCGTGATCAAGAGCGACATAGATACGGAGTACCCACAGAACAAGATCATCGATGAACTCAAATGTATTCTCGAATCTGACCTGACCGATTTTTATTCTGTCCAGAAAACAGCATACATGTTCCGTGAACTGGCTTCCATCTTCTCAAGCTGTAAATTGTCTGCAGCCAAGAGTCTCCAGTTCAACAGACTTAACACGACCATAACCAACACCATATCACTCTTCATCTCGAATCAGCTTTACAACACGATATACGAGAACAAGATGATGGGCTGGTCATCAATATACATAACCCGTGACACCCTGACATACGGCGAGGATCTTGGCAAGACATACACATCCATCCTCCACAAGCTTCAGGGGCTGAATTACGAAGGAGCTTACATCTACACCTACGACGATCCTGTGCGCATCACAGACACGGGAAGCTGGATCGTTCCAAAGTCAGTCTTCCTTCAGGCTTTCTTCAACCCGAACAATTGTCAGGTGCTTTTCGGAGAGTCTAGAAGGGTTCCTTCTATAGAGATTTTTGACAACGAATATACATACTATGACAAGCGTTTTACATCCGTCATAGTTCCTATATTTACAAACGAGGATCAACACGGAGTGTTCATATGCAACACAGATGTGGCTCACTTCAGTTCCATATATTCCACCAGCCTGCAGCTCGGTGCAGCACTGAAATATATGTCGCTGCTCCGTGAGCAGAACATCACGCAGGAACAGCTCAGGATGTCTCTGAACGAGATCCACGAGAAGAACGAGCTTCTGAACCACCTGTCGACATCAGATGAGCTGACGGGTATATATAACAGACGTGGATTTATGGAGCGGGTTGAATACTATATCAACATTCCGTCAAACTGTGGAATGAAGGCCATACTTCTCTTCGCTGATATGGATTCACTGAAAGTTGTAAATGACAAATTTGGACACAAGGACGGTGACTTCGCCCTCAAGAACATCGCGAACATCCTGTCCCAGAGTTTTGGTCCACATGATGTCATCGGTAGAATAGGCGGCGATGAGTTCGTATGCTTTGCATTTATAGACGACTCCGATTACGTCACCGAAGTGCAGCGCAAGATCAAGGATTTCTCAGCCGAGCTGAACGCAACCTGTGGCAAGCCATACTTCATAGAGATGAGCGTTGGTGTTACTGAATTTGTCTGCGATGGAGAACAGACCATCGAGGATCTACTCTCACAGGCAGACACGGCACTTTACTCAAACAAGAGATACAAGAGAATGTCCATACTGAAGTAATCTTCAGTATCAGAACAAAGATATATACATAAAGAGAGACAGATATTTATTTCGACTGAAATAGATATCTGTCTCTTTTTGTCCTATAGGTCTACTTTGCCTGATCCAGCGCTTCATTGAGCTTCTCTGTTCCCGGCAGGACAAATCTGCCCTTCTCGATGATCGGAACTTCAGTTCCATCCGGATGAACGGAATATATTCCTCCTATCTCATCGTAAGGTATTGTTATGTCTGTATGGCAGTTGAAATACGCCTTTGACACATCTGTTTTTCTCAGAATAGAACACTCATTGTCCTTTGCCACGATCTCCTTGCCATCAGGATTGTGGAGCACATTTTCCTCACTCCAGCTATAGCATGTATCTCCCACAGCAAAATGCGGCCCCATCTTCTCAACTATGAGGATAGGCAGTTTATACACTATGTCATATTTGTTTGCCATGACGTATGCTGTCGTATTTGTTCCTATTGCAAACTCTCCTATAGGAAGTGTATCCCTTCCGCCCAGAAGATTCTCCTTTATATACGCCTTGTTCTTCTCCGTATCCGGATAGTTGTCACATGTATAGTCCGCTATTTTTCCATCCTCAAATGTAAGCTTGAGATTCACATATTTCAGGCCGTCCAGGAATACTTCACTTACGTTTAATATTCCGTGGGTTCCGGTGAGCTTCGGTGAAGTGAACACCTCTCCAACAGGTATATTCACATCGGCTACGCAGTTCTCAAAGTTGGTCTCCTTCGATGGATCTGTCATCTCGTGCATCATAACGGTCATATCAGTCACATTTGCTCCCTGACCGACAACCCTCACGTGTTCAGCCTTATCAAGCTCATCTATCATACTCTGATGGATTGCCCTGAACAGATCATTGTCCAGTGTGTTGATCCTGACAGTATCCCTGAATATATCTCTGTATCTATCTCCGATCTCCGGCACAGGGTATGCTATTATAGTGAAGCTGCACTGATCCTGGGCTATATATTCATTTACGATCTGTGAACTCATTGTGCGGTATGAGATCGCAGCCTCCTGCTGTTTCTTGTCGAGCACAGGATTCAGTTCACTGTTCTCCGGCTCAAATGGGTTCTCGCCGAACACCTCGACCACCGCAGGGCCCGCATATACTGAAGCCTCATAGGCCATATTCTTGTATGCCTGTCTGAGCACCTCCAGCTTTCTCTCCATGAGCTTCTTGTCCATGAAGAGTGCCTCATCCATCCTGTGATCGTACTCGAGCTGTCTGTTAGGAACGCTTGACGAATAACCTATCCTGTGTATAAGTCTCCTGTTGATCCTGTTTGCCGCATATCGGTAGCATATCGGCCTCAGACCCATCTGCTCAAACTGCAGTATCGCGGCTCTTATCATCCTCTCCTGTCCAAGGAAATATCGGATATTTACAGTTTTCTTCTTCGAGAGATCTATTCCGGCAGCCTCGAATCCCAGTCTGTATCCCTCGGTGAATGTTTTTGCCATGGCCTCTATCTCTGAATCCGGCAGGGTACTCATGAAAATCGCCGTGTCGATCTCATTTTTTCCAACATACTCTCCATATCTGTACAGATACGTGACATCGCCCAAATCGCTGTTCATAATGATATCCGTCGCAAATGTGAGATCAGGGTCAAGCTGCTCTCTTATCCTGTACGTGATCCAAAACTCGGCATAATCGTTCTCAAAATAATACACAGCGGATTCCAGATCCTTCACGGAAAAATCATCCTGAAACATGAAATATATCTGGACAAACAGCTCCGCAAACAAAGTTATGTCAACCACTCTGCCCTCAAACGCGTACACTGTCATTCCTCTTATCTCGTTGTACACAAATCCCAGAAGCTGGGCGATGCGCTTTATCTCCTCTTTGTCACGGGTGTAATCCTTTGAAAACTCACCCATGATATATCTGTAATTTGCATAGCTTCTATTGTAGTTGTCTCCCAGTATATCATTGTACAGCCCATGGTTCATCGCCTGAAGCTGATCAAGGCTCCTGTCTGGCAGTGCGTCATTTTTTACCAGTTCCAGAACATCTCCTATTCTAGCTATAAATCCGGCAACATGACTGAAATAATCTCTGTACGGCTCCTTTACCAGTGATTCATGGATTATCTGTCTCACACGTTCCATGATAAGCTCATAGCGCTCTTCTATATCATCATATTCTTCTGTAAGATTCTTATAATAATTCATCGCATGCCCTTTCTATAATCCCATCAATAAAAATATAACAGACGCTCCAAGAACTATAACATTAAGTATGATCGCCATCTTCTTGTTTGTTATACCTCCGTTGTCCGCCCTGTAGCCTATGGCCGAGAATACCAGGCCTGTAAATGCCATCAGCATCGCGCTGACCATGAGGACTCCGTACACCCTCTGTACCTTTCCCTGGGTAAGTATGGATTTTATGATGGATATGACCACAAACACTCCGCCAAATCCGCCCAGAAAGTATCCAATTATGGTGTCCGTCGGCAGACCCGGTGTCGAAACTTTGAATTCCTTACTTCTTTGCATGATATCTCCTGATAAGTTTTGCTGTAACGTAATATATACAATATCCTATGACTCCACCAAGCGTATTCATGATGATGTCATCGATGTCGAACACACCCAGTTTGGTTATGTACTGCACCGTCTCTATGGCAAGTGTAAATCCCAGAGAGTACAGCAGAGCCTGTACAAATGTCGTGTTCTTATTTCTCGCCCATCTGAGCAGCATACCAAACGGTATAAATGCGATTATATTGCCATAAAGATTCAGAAATACACTCATTGGCGACATCTGATCCCCGTATGTGATAAACCGCTGTATTTCCTGCAGAGGGTGAAGATTGTATCTGCGTTCATCATATCCCCCTCTGCCAAACATATCGCTGAAAATAAGAAAGTAAACGATACAGATTATATAAAGCACAAACAACACAGAGCACACAGCCCTGAGTTTTTTTCTATCTATCTGCTTCAAAATATTACTCCTGTCAGGACAGGTCTGCAGCTTTACGCATCTCCATTATTCTGTCAAGAAGCATGTCTGCACACTCTTCCTTTGACATCATCGGAAGTTCACTGATACTGTCCCTTGTAATGAGAGTGAGAACATTGGTGTCAACACCAAATCCCGCCCCTGCGACCTTTAAATTATTTGCCGCAATAAGATCTATATGCTTTGAATCTATCTTCTTCCTTGAATTCTCTATGAGATCCCTTGTCTCCATTGAGAATCCGCAGATGATCTGATCCTGTATCCCCTTTTCAATTCTCTGATTTCCAAGTGCAAGCAGAATATCCTTCGTTCTCGAAAGCTTGATGCTCATGTCTCCATCAGCCTTCTTGATCTTGTGTTCTGCCACCTCTGCAGGCCTGTAATCAGCCACCGCAGCAGCCTTGATGATCACGTCCTGCTCTGTACTTCTGTCCATGACAGCCTCATACATATCCTGAGCCGATGTTATGTCAATCACATTGACAAATCTCGGCGGTTCTATCTCCACCTTGCCTGTGACCAGGGTGACGTCCGCCCCTCTGAGCATGGCCTGTCTGGCAATGGCATATCCCATCTTGCCTGTGGAGTGATTCGTTATATATCTGACCGGGTCTATGGCCTCACGGGTAGGGCCTGCCGTAACCAGAAGTCTCACCCCGGCCATATCCTTTTCTTTCGCTATGGCCTTAAGGATATAATCCTGAAGAACCTCCGCATCAGGGAGCTTGCCCTTGCCTGTGTCTCCACATGCAAGGTATCCAGTTGCGGATTCCACTATCTCATATCCATATGACTCAAGCTTCTTTATATTGTCCTGTACTATAGGATTCTCTATCATTCCGGTATTCATGGCCGGTGCTATGATCTTAGGACATTTTGCCGGCATGATCGTTGTGCTGAGCATATCGTCTGCTATTCCCCCCGCTATCTTGCCGATTATATTGGCCGACGCAGGTGCCACCATGAACACATCCGCCCTCTTTGCCAATGCTACGTGCTCCACGTTGAACTGGAAATTCCTGTCAAATGTATCGACCAGGCATTTGTTGCCTGTGAGCGTCTCAAATGTGATCGGATTGATAAAGTTTGTTGCGTTCTCCGTCATGATGACATGCACATCCGCATGCTTTTTCACCAGCATACTTGCCAGATTGGCTATCTTATATGCCGCAATGCTTCCTGTGACTCCGAGAACTACTGTCTTCCCTTTTAACATACTGTGTATTTTATCCTTTCTTCAAAGGCTGTATTCTATAACTCAGCTATAAAGTTGTCAATCAGTCTCGCCTTGCCGAACTTGACTGCCATTGCACAGAGTACATGTCCTTCTGCCTTCTCTATGGACTGCATGGTATCCATGTTGACCATCTCTACATAGTCGATAGTTGCAAGCGGTTCAGCAGAGATGAGCTTCTTCATCTCACCAACAATCTTCGCTGCGTCTCTCTCTCCGTCAGCTATCATGTCCTGACCAAGCTTTACGGCCTTGCTGAGAACTACTGCAGCCTTTCTCTCCTCTGGTGTGAGGTAGATGTTTCTTGAGCTCTTTGCCAGTCCGTCCGCCTCTCTTATGATCGGACAGCCGACTATCTCTATATCAAAGTTCAGATCCTTGACCATTCTCATGATGATGGCAAGCTGCTGGGCATCCTTCTGTCCAAAGTATGCTCTGTCAGGTGTAACTATATTGAAGAGCTTTCCTACAACTGTACATACACCCTTGAAATGTATTGGACGTGTAAGTCCGCAGAGTGCATTTGGAAGTCCTGTCATGTTGATGAATGACACGAAGCCGTCTGCGTACATCTCCTCAGGCTCCGGATTGAATATGATGTCTGCACCTGTGCTCTCACAGAGCTTTGCATCAGCCTCAAGATCTCTTGGATAGCTCTCAAGATCCTCGTTTGGTCCAAACTGTATAGGATTTACAAATACGCTTACAACTGTTCTGTCGTTCTGCTCCACTGACTTCTTGATAAGACTCTGATGTCCCTCGTGAAGATAACCCATTGTAGGAACAAGACCAACTGTAAGTCCCTGCTTCTTCCACTCTTTAACCTGCGCTCTTACCTCATCTATCTTCTTTAAAATTACCATGATCGTTTTCTCCTTTAGTATAACTTCTCTATTACTTCATCGTCTATCTTGTATGTGTGCTCAGGGCCCGGGAATGTTCCGGCATTTATCTCATCGATATAAGCCTTAACCGCACCTCTCATAACATCGCCCACATTTGCAAACTGCTTTACGAACTTTGGAACAAAGTCTGAATACATGCCAAACATATCCTGATTTACAAGCACCTGTCCATCGCAGTAACGGCCTGCGCCTATTCCTATGGTAGGGATGCTTACTGTCTCTGTGACTATCTTCGCAAGCTTCTCCGGTACGCACTCCATTACGAGCATGAATGCGCCTGCCTCCTCAACAGCCTTTGCATCCTCTATGAGCTTCTTGGCTGCAGCCTCTGTCTTGCCCTGCACCTTGAATCCGCCAAATGCGTTGATAGACTGTGGTGTGAGTCCAAGATGTGCACATACAGGTATGCTCGCCTTGACTATGGCGCTTATCTGCGGACACATGTCCTGACCGCCCTCAAGCTTCACCGCTCCGGCACGTCCTTCCTTCATGATCCTTCCGGCATTGACAACCGCGTCATACACGCTTGTCTGATAGGACATAAATGGCATATCTGTGATAACAAGAGCATTCTTTGCGCCCCTTGCCACCGCTGCACTGTGATGTATCATATCATCAACAGTTACAGAGATCGTGTCCTCATATCCGAGGATAGTGTTGCCCAGGGAATCTCCAACAAGAATAGTGTTGACTCCTGACTCATCCACGATCTTCGCCATGGTGTAATCATACGCTGTGATCATGGATATCTTCTTGTCCGTTCCCTTCATCTGCCTGAGTGTTGCCGTCGTGTTCTTCATAATTAAATTCTCCTATTCCGTTCAGTAGACGTATCAAACCGCTATAATCTCTGTCCGGGTGCTTTCTCTCTGCCACCGGCACAAGGCATCTGGACACCGCAGCATATGCGCTCCGTTCATCTCCGCTCAATGCATTCAGATGCTTTCTCACAGTTTCTGTATCGCATCTCTCAACAGGCCCTGTCAGGCTGTCAACCGTTCCCCTGTCAGCCGCAGCTTTCGCATTGCCGAGGAACAAAGGCACTATAGCCCTCTGTGCCTCCTCCGCCGAGAAGCCGCACTGTGTCAGAAGCTCCTGTGAAACCGCCAGCAGCCCTGTTACCAGATTGCTTGCAAACACCGCAGCGCCGTGATACTTCACCTTGTCGGTACCATCAATGCGCACACAGCTATTGCCGAGGGCTCTTATGACAGAACATACCTTATCGACATGTCTGTCATCTCCCTCAACTGTAAAAAATGAATTGTCCAGTTCTTTATAGGATTCGTACTTTGAACTTATTGCATACATAGGATGAATCGAATAACCAAAGGCTCCCGCCTCTGTTATACCTGAGAAAATATCTGATGTCATCGCCCCACTGGCGTGACAAATGATCCTGCCACGAATGTCAAGATCCTTTATACTCTTCCACACCTCTCCTATCTGTCCGTCAGGAACGGTGAGAAAAATAATTTCACTATACTCACACAGCTGCTCCAGGCTGTCGTACACACAGGTCTCGGTAAACTCTGCTGCAAGCTCCGCACTCTGTCTGCTGGCGCTAAAATATCCACCAACCTCCAGGCACAATGCTCCATCCGTTTTCTCTCTGACAAGCTCTCTCTTCTCTGCGATATACCTGCCAAATGTGAATCCGACTTTTCCAGCTCCAATAAATCCAATCCTCATACAATCACCTGCTTAAATCTGTTGTCAGTATCCGTGTATGCGCTTCCTGTGGAAGCATGATTCAGGTACAGCTTCTTTCGAATACCATCCATCCAACATACTAACATTCCACTTTTTAATTGTAAAGTTAGTACTTAAACTTTTCTATTACTTCTTCGTTAGCTTTCATGGCAGCCTTTTCCATGTCTCTACGCTCATCCTGAAGCTTTAATCTGACTGCCTCGTTGTTGACACCGATTATCTGAAGGGCAAGATATGCAGCATTCTTGCTTCCGTTTATCGCAACTGTTGCAACAGGGATTCCTGAAGGCATCTGAACGATAGAAAGAAGTGCATCCATTCCATCAAGAGTTGCGCCTGAGAGAGGTACTCCAATAACAGGGAGAACTGTCTGTGATGCCACAACTCCAGGGAGTGCTGCCGCCATTCCTGCAGCTGCGATTATGACCTCTGTTCCGTTATTGTTAGCTTCCTCGATGAATTCTGAAAGTCCTGCGTGTGCTCTGTGTGCTGAAAGGCATCTCACATCGACCTCCACACCGTAATTCTTAAGAATTGATACTGCCGGCTCAACCTTTGGCAGATCACTTGTTGATCCCATGATAATTGCTACTCTCATTTTTCATTTCCTCTTTTCTTGTTTATTTATATTGCAGCGCAGGCTTATTTTGCCTGCGCACTTTATATAATGTTAGATACTGTTGAGATACTGGTCTATCATCTCACTGGAGGTCTGGTAATCTCCGGTTCCCACATACTCCTTAAGTGCAGTGAAGAACTCTGTGTCTATATCTCCGTAGGAGTACCTGTCAATATCACGTATAAGGTCCTCCACAGGTTCGCGGTCCCCCGCTCTCAAGAATGCCCTGAGCTCCTTGAGCTTGCTCTTGTTTATTCCATCCCGGACTTCCTTCTCAGCAGGCTCCTCCACATGATTTATCTTTGACATATACTTGTCTATCTGCTTGAAGAAGTCGTTCATCATAGCTATAAAATCGCGGGTATTATCGCGGGCATACTGCTGGTTTCCGATATTTATCGCAGACTCCAGGTTGGCCGCCTTGCGCTCGATTCCGTAAGCCCCGATATTTGCACTGCTGCTCTTGATGTCATGGATTATATTTTTGTACTTTCTCACATCGTCGTCTATATATTTTCTGAGCTGCTGTACCTCTTCCCGGTACTCATCCCTGTAATTTCTGACAAATGTGTTAAAGGTTCTGAAGCTTCCACCCATGGCTTTGACGGAATCTTCCACGGACACAAATCTTCCAAGCAGGACTGCATCCTCCATATAGTTGATGTCATCATCGGACTGGGAAAGCTCTGTGTCTCTCTCCTTTATCTTGTCCTCCGATATATAAGTCCTCAGCATGGATTCTGCCTGATCGAGCTCTATCGGCTTAACTATGACATCGTTGAAGCCCGATGTGAGTATCTCCTCTCTGGATGTCTCGACCGTGTTGGCGGACAGCGCAATGATAGGCATCTTCTTGTACTCCTCACCGTCAAGATTTCTCATCTCCCTGACGGTATCCAGTCCATCCATGACAGGCATAACGGTGTCGATAAATACCATATCGTAATTCTCCACCATGACCTTATCAAGTGCATCAAATCCCGATGTGGCTGTGTCGCACGCCAGACCATATGTATCAAATATGGTCTTCTCCACCTGTAATGCAAGCTCTGAGTCGTCCACTATAAGTATGCGGGCATCCGGCAGCCACAGATGTGAATTGGCATTTCTTCTCGCCATCTCCTTGCGCTTTCTCTCATTGTAGTTGACATAACTATAATCAAACACTGACTGCTTGATGCTGAAGCGTATGGTCGTTCCTGCGCCATATATGCTCTCTGCGCTGATGCTTCCATCCAGCATACGCACAAGCTCCTTGGCTATGGCAAGGCCAAGACTGACTCTGAACATTCCTATATCTGATCTCTCATAGGAGTCATCCAGCTCAAACAATGTTCCAAGTCTCTCTTCCTTAACTCCAAGTCCTGTATCCGATATCTTGAAGTCCAGATATATCTCATCGTGATCCCTGTCAAATATTCGGGATATCTCAGTCTCCGGTTCCTCTATGAGCTCCGAGAATTCACTGACTGTGTAATCCTCGGCCTCCGCCTCATCTACATCCTCGTCAGCTCTTCTGGCTATACGCCAGTCAATGTCTATGCTTATATAGCCCTCTTTTGTAGTATTTGCGGACCATGCAAATATGTTCTCAAGAATCTCTCTCACCGCCGTCATATCTCCTATGAGTCCGTTCGGTATCTTGTCCTCAATGCTGACCTTGAGATCGATGAGATCACTGTTCACCATGGACTTGAATTCGTCGGAGAGCTCATCTATGAGATCCGAGGCAAAATACTGCTTGTACTCCGGCTCTATGATGTCGTCCTTGAGGTTTGAAAGCTTCGATATTCCATCGGACATATCGAGTATCTCTCTTCCCGCAGCATACATGGCACCGTACTGTGCATACTCATCACTCTGGGTATCCTGACAGTTTCTCATGGCAAGCTCTGAGATGGCGATTATGTTATTGAGTGGAGTCCTTATCTCATGATTAAGATAGTTTACATAATCATTCTTTGCCTGATTGGACTTCTCCGCCTCCTCACTCTTCTTGCTGAGCTCTTCCACCTGCTCGTTCTGTCTTCTGAGAAGCTTGAAGATACTTCTCGCAACAGCTATTCCCACTAAGATAAGAAGAACTATAAATATCACAAGGAGCATCTTTGCCAGATTCGTCTCGAAAAAACCAAGTTCCTTGTCTATGACAAATGTAAGCGGCTGTTCACACTCCACGCCGTCCGCATTTTTTGCAGTTAACATAAAACGGTAAGTACCTCCCTCAAGATTGGTGTACTCGACCTCCATCTTGTCAGTTCCCGTGAGCGTTCTCTTCTCGCTCTCAAAGCCCTCAAGGTAATACTCCACTGATATGTCAGCACGGTTTACATAACTAAGGACTGAGAACTTGATAGTTATTCTGTTGGTGTTCTTCGGCACATCTATCTGTCCGTCCAGATCTGAGAACTGATGCTCAGTTCCATCCACCTCTATGGAGGCAATACGAACCCTAGGAGCTACCTCGTTCACATACTCTGAATTGAGATTTATCCTGCACAGCCCTTCATCGCAGCACACATACACAACGCCTGTCTTTGACACATAGTTGGTTGATTTCTCTGTTATGTTGGATATTATTCCGTCGTTCTTCGTAAAGCTTATATATTCAGGTGAGGCATTGCTCAGTATATCCTTCTCATAATATCTGTATAAACCTCTGGAACCAAACATCCACAGGTATCCCTGATCGTCCATTATGAGATCGTATATACCGTTGGTGTTATCCACGGTGGTGACTTGTCTGACGGTTCCCTCCTGATAATACAGACCATTGTCCGTTCCTATCCACAAACCGCTGCTTCCGCGGACCATACTTGACACAACGCTCATCTTCTGGGTATCATCCAGCTTCATCTTGCCGACAGTATAATCCGTGTCAACTATAAACACGCCAGCGCCGTTGGAACCGGCATACAGCTCGCCGGTCTCGTCTGCGTACAGGCTGATTATGTCAGGGTTATCAAGTCCATCCAGTCTCGATATGCTCTTTACGACATCATCGCCCTCTATCACAGATATACCGTTCTCTGTTCCAACCGCCACCGTTCCCGGCTTTATCTCAGTTATACAGTTCACGGCATTGCTTATGAGTGATGACTCTCCACGGCTGTAGCTCTTGTACTGCCAGTTTCGGCTCACCTTTATTACACCATATATCTTATATGTAGCTATCCACAGATGATCGTCCGAATCCACATACAGATCTCGTATACTTATACCGCTGAGCTTTGATACGAGCTCATTGTCCGCACTCATCACAAGCTTGCCATTTGAATCTACGATATACAGACCTTCATCAGTTCCTATAAACGTGTTGCCATTGTAGCTCGTCACACAGTTCACGATGGAGCTGTCTATGCCGTACTTCATGGTGACATTCTGGAACTTGCTCCTCTCCAACTGAAGAATACCTTTTCTGTATGACGTAAACCAGTAATTGCCCTCAAAGTCTATGATCATATCGCTCATCGACTCGTTAAAGCTCAGTCCCCCGATGGCTGTCACATTACCCTTTGATGAGATATATCCAACACCGTCATCGGCAAGCGCCCAGATGTTGTCGCCATCCGAATATATCTTGTTGATTCCGTGAAGGTTGCCCGTGTTGATGATCTCATTCTTGCCGTCTGTTCCTATCTTAAGGATGCTGTATCCGGCGGATCCATAATATCTGTTGCCATTCTCGTCAACATACAGTGAGTTTATATCGTCGACCCTGTACTCTGACTTGTTGGTTATGGAGACATGTCTTTCAGGATCAACGGTTATCAAAATATCATTATTGGCTATTGCATACACATAGTCCCCATGTCCTGATATATTTCCCACGCTGAGTCCTGACACGACATCATCAGCCAGAGCTTCCGCACCGTCAGATGACAGACGAAATATTCCCGACGAGGCCGCTATCCACAGATTCTTGTTATCGTCCTCGTACATGGCGTTGATGGTCGACACACCCAGATTGTACATCT
The DNA here is from genome assembly GCF_040915325.1 of Coprococcus sp. RTP21281st1_F1_RTP21281_210402. Lineage (NCBI taxonomy): Bacteria > Bacillati > Bacillota > Clostridia > Lachnospirales > Lachnospiraceae > Coprococcus > Coprococcus sp. RTP21281st1_F1_RTP21281_210402. Next base: position 65,195 of record NZ_JBCPDQ010000013.1, on the reverse strand, counting down.
CGGAAACTCTCTGAAAGGTTCCGTTATCATACATGTAGAGTCCATAGTTGTCCGTTCCAACATACAGCTTCTCATCACTTGTGAGATAAATGCAGTTGATCGAATATTTCGTGGCATCCTCGTCACCGTCCAGTGAGAACAGTGTAAATTCACTTCCGTCATACCTGTAAAGTCCGTTGTCCGTACCTATCCATATGTATCCACTCACAGACTGGCACACACAATTTGCCTCTCCACTGTCAAACCCATCGGTATCGGAGAATGTCCTCTGGTTATAATTTGATGTAAAATCCTCATCTGCAAACACACTAAGCCGTGGCCACATCACTGTCGCCACGGCAAGTATTATCACGTATATGATAAGTTTCTTTTGATGATCTCTCATTTTTTCCTCCGAAGATATGTCCGCTCCTACGCCTCTTTGAGGAATGCAACATATCCTTTCTTGGTCTCATATATATCTGCCTTGGATGTCACTTCCCATGGTGCATGCATGTTGAGTACAGCCACGCCACAGTCTATTACCTCCATACCATACAGTGAAAGTATATATGCGATGGTTCCGCCGCCACCGACATCTACCTTGCCGAGCTCGGCTGTCTGGTATGTGATCTCCGCATCATCCATGATCTTTCTTATAGCCGCCATGTATTCTGCATTTGCGTCATTTGATCCTGACTTTCCTCTTGATCCTGTGAACTTGTTAAATACCATTCCTTCACCGAAGATAGCCGCATTCTTCTTGTCAAATGCTGACTCAAATGTAGGATCAAAGCCCGCAGATACATCCGATGACAGCATCCTTGACGATGCAAGACATCTTCTGAGTGAGATCTCTGAGAAGCCACCCATGGCGTTCATGATCTCAGCTACAGTATTCTCAAAGAAGTGTGACTGCATTCCTGTTGCTCCAACACTTCCTATCTCCTCCTTGTCAGTGAGCAGACAGCAGGTCGTCTTCTCCGGATCGTCAGCCTCAAGCATGGCGACAAGGGATGTGTATGCACACACTCTGTCGTCCTGGCCATATGCCATGATCATACTCTCGTCTATACCGCAGTTCCTTGCCTTTCCTGCAGGAACGATCTCGAGCTCTGCTGAGAGGAAATCCTCCTCCTTCATATCGTACTTCTTCTCAAGGAGCGCAAGTACAGCTTCCTTTACAGCCTCCTTCTCCTTGCCCTCAAGCGGTCTGCTTGCAAACAGTATGTCAAGCTGCTCTCCCTCTATCACTGAATCCGCTCTCTTCTTGAGCTGCTCCTGAGAGAGATGTATGAGAAGATCTGTAACACAGAATACCGGATCATTCTTGTCCTCTCCTATGTTCACTGTCATAACGTCACCATTTGTCTTTGCAACAACACCGTGTATGGCAAGTGGGAGTGTTACCCACTGATACTTCTTGATTCCGCCGTAATAGTGAGTGTCGAGATATGCAAATCCGCCCTTCTCATAAAGCGGATTCTGCTTCACATCCATTCGAGGGGAATCAATGTGTGCACCGAGTATGTTCATGCCCTTCTCAAGCTTCTTCTTTCCTATATTGAACATGGCGACCGTCTTGTTCATCCACACGGCATACACTTTATCTCCAGCTGCAAGGCTCTCCTTGTTCTTAATGATCTTCTTCAGATCTCTGTAGCCGTGATCCTCTGCCTGTCTGACGATCTCTTTAACGCATTCTCTCTCTGTCTTGCCATTGTCAAGGAATTCCCTGTAGTCCTTACACAGGCTCTCCAGCTCCTTTATCTCATCCTTCTTGTATTTGTTCCACGCATTTTTCTGTGCCATTTTCATTGCCTCCTGTTAATAACTGTACACATCAGTGTCTATATTCCACGCACTCCTGCGCATAGTAATACTGCGCAGGATAACGAGTATAGCTCCCATTATTATAAAGAAAATAATATATACTGCATATGACGGGATCATTGTAAACTTGAAAACAAGATATCCTGCCACACACAAAACAATTGCTATAACAATTGCAATAGCCATATTAAAGAATGCATTCAGATTGCCTCTGAGCGCACCGTATTCATCCTCCCAGTCAAGCTTCGGATGTGTTGAATCGAGAAGCACACCTGTGTATGTGCAAATGCCCGAGCCGAGGATTCCCAGCACAACATAATACACACTGTCTATAACACTACACTCCATATATATACAGAGGATAACCGTGGTAACCGCGATCGTCACTCCGCTGAACAGCATGCTAACCCAGACCTTTGCGCGGATCTGGAGATCATATGTCATCGGGATGTGCTTTATAAATGATATATGGCTTCCCTCTCTGGTGAACGCCGTGGATGCGATACTGTTCATCGCTGTTGCAAAGAATGCCAGGGCGATGACCGCAACCAGCATGACCATGTCAGCCAGGAAAAGCCCTCTTCCAAATGTGTCTCTGAATGCCCTGATCGAATCCGCAGTTGCAGGTATATTGAACAATGCCACAACGAGTATCGGCCATATCAGGTTGACCACAACGCAATACTTCCTGTATGCCGGAGTCCTCACCAGTGTCTTTATCTCCTTTGCCATATATGATCTGAACGGTGTCTTTATGGCAAAGTCCTGCAGCCCGACAACTTCCTTCTGGCGGCGTCCTGACCTTCCGGTGGATGACACAAGGTATACGCCCCTGAGGTACAGCAGATTTCCAAGGAAAAACAGAAGTGCCACACAGCCAGCGTTCACAAGCACAAAGAGCAACATATACACGATGTTGTTACTGCCCAATGCCTTCAGGAACAGCGGAACCGTGAAAAATATATTGTTCATTACCTTTATGAATATATTGTCACCATTTTTAAGGCTGTCTATGTAATTATTTATATTCACAGAGTCCATCTGTGCAAATGACCATATGAAAAGGCCTGCAAACACTACAACCGCAAGTCCCACCATGAAGTCCACATTTCTGAGCAGTTTGAGTCTGCTGAAAAACGCCATGACTATCAGTGCAAATATACCACAGTACACCAGCGGCAGAACCGGAAGTAAAAATACGCCAAGTAATGAGGTTATCACGGATACCGGCTTTATCTCTGCGGCTACAAAGTAACCGATAAATCCACAGAAGAGAACCATAAACTCCATGACGCTCTCGGCAAAATATGCGTGTGTAAACTTGGCGGCCACAAGCTCTGCCGGTTTCACAGGCAGCGGCAGTAAATGATCAAGATCAGATGAAAAATAAAGCAGATTGAATATGACCATTATACTGAATATAACGCCGAACACCGACATGAGCTGGATAACGAGGTTGAGTCCCTCTGTACAGCCTCCCGCCTCCATGAGTGCTGCAGTCATTATGTAAACTATAAATCCCACAACGATACAGCACGGGATCATGATACAGCACATGGCGATGATTCCCATGACCTTATATGCCTTTGCCTTGTCCCCATGCTCCGGCATCTCCATATCATTATTCCTGCTTATCATACTGAGCAATATCCTAAAATTCTTCATGCGTCATCTCCACAAATATCTCTTCAAGAGATTTGTTCCTGTGCTGTGTCTCAAGCTCATCCAGAGTTCCCTGGTATATATCCTTTCCCTTTCTTATCATGATTATCTTGTCGCAGAGCTTCTCTGCAACCTCGAGAACATGTGTTGAAAAGAATACACAGTTTCCTGCGTCGGCATGTTCACGCATCATTTTCTTGAGCTCATATGCCGCATTCGGATCAAGTCCCGTCATAGGCTCGTCGAGTATCCATACAGGTGGATTGTGCACAAGCGCAGCTATGACCATCATCTTCTGGCGCATACCGTGGGAATAGCTGACCATCTGTCTGTTCAGGCTGTCCTCCATACCAAAGCGTTCAGCCATCTGCTCTATCCTCTGCTTTCTCTCGGTGGTCGATACTCCATATATATCAGCGATGAAATTGACATACTCAAGTCCCGTAAGTCTGAGAAATATATCAGGATTGTCGGCTATATAACCCATGGACTGCTTGGCCTCCATCGGCTTTTCTCTCATATCGAAACCATTTATCTTTACTCTGCCCTCCGTCGGCATAAGTATACCTGTCAGCATCTTGATGGTAGTTGTCTTACCCGCACCATTCTGTCCAACAAATCCTACTATCTCACCCTTGTGTATATGGAAACTGAGATCATCAACTGATACAATGTCTCCGCCATACACCTTCTTAAGATTCTCCGCTATTATCATGCGCATGTCCTTTCATCACTATATCGTTTTTGCATACCCGGTCTTATTATATCAATTCAGCGTACGGTTTACAAGTTTACCGTTGTATCAAGACAGAATGAATATATGACCTTCTCCTTAACCTTCATGCCGGTGAGCTGTTCAAGCACATCGGCGTATTTGTCGAGCTGGACATGGTATCTCTTAACCAGCTCCGACGCATCCTTCACGCTGTCTGTCTTGTAATCCAGAAGAACTATGCCGCCATCCTCCTCGAAGTAGGCATCTATGATTCCCTGTACAACTATCGTCTCGTCTCCGCAGTCCTTAAGTGAGCCCATTATTTCTCCGGGCTTCATCATCATGTAGAACTGTCTCTCACGGTACAGTCTGTCCGACTTGCCCGCAGCCGCCATGCGCTGTCCTATCTCACTGTGTATCATCTTATATATCTTCTTTGGTCTTATCCGCTCTCTATACAGCTCATCAAATAACCCAAGCTCAAACACTCTGTCGACATCCTTCTCTGCATCCGCAACAGTTTTCCCTGAGAAGTCTGCAAGCTCCATGATCTTGTGATAAATGTTTCCTATCTCATTTCCATGGACTATCCTCTCCTCACTCATGAATGCTGGGATTGGGACCTCACTTCTGGCACTGTACTCCCTGCTGGTTAGGATATCCGGTGTAATGGCATCCTCACCGTGCGCCTGAAGTCTTTTTATCTCGGTTATGGACATCTTGCTCTTAAGCCCCGAATGTCTGTAGCCATACCTGAATTCCAGTCCGTTCTTCACATGGTCATAAAGTTCTTTGTCGAGCTTCGCTTCAGAGGCTTCCACTGTCATATTTTCTGCTTCATCCTGATCAGTCTCAGGAGACATAAAGCTGTCGGCCTCCACCTCGATGCTCTTCACATGATCGCACTCTCCCACATATCTGAGCGCGGTATATATCCAGGCGGCATAGCCATTTGCTTTCATGATAGATGCATAATTCATCCTGTCTCCGATTATATACATATCACAGGCTGCCTTGAATTTATCTGCATCCTTCACGCACCCGGTCATGTACAACTTTTCCTTTGCCCTGGTTAACGCCACATACAGGACTCTCATCTCCTCGGCATAGGTCTCCGCAACGATATTCTTACTCATTATCCGCTTGAAAAATGTCATTCTTCTGGCTCTTGTTCTGAGGTCGACCTGGTCGCACGCCAGATAATGATCCTGGTGGACAAGCACATTTGATCTGGTGTCCATCAGATTAAACTCCTTGCCGAGCCCAGACACAAATACAACAGGGAACTCCAGTCCCTTGCTCTTGTGCATGGTCATGACTCGGACGACGTCCTCATTCTCACTGACCACATCAGCCTCTGCAAAATCCAGATCATTTGTCTTGAGCTCATCAACATATCGGATGAAGTTGAACACGCCCTTGCTGTTCTCCTCGAAATCATCCGCCTTCTTGATGAGCATGTCGATATTCGCCTGGCGTCTTCTTCCCATCGGTCTGGCACCGACAAACCAGTAAAATCCGGTGGTGTCCAGCACGTATCTTATTATGTCGCTTATGGACATATAATTTTTATTCTTCTTGAGATAGTCAAGCATGCGGAGGAATTCCCACAGTCTGTCCACAGCGTGTTTTTTCTCGCCCACATGGGTGTCCATATAATCTATGACCTTGTCATAAAGTCTGGCGTTCCAGTCCGTGCCGTTCTTCTCGTATCTGCTGCGGTATTCACCCACTATAACCGCAAGCTCCTCCTCATCAAGGCCCACCAGTGGCGACCTTAAGACAGCAGCCAGGTCGTAATCCACGTAGCTGTTATCAACTATGGAGAGCATGCTGACCAGTGTCCGTATCTCAGCAGCATCAAAGTAGCCACTCTCACTCTCAATATACAGAGGTATGCCCTTCTCCTGAAATACCCTGTCAAATATGGTGGATGCTGTGGACACACTTCTAAGCAGTATGACGATATCCTTATATCTGACAGGTCTCCTGTCAGCACCACTTCCAACATACAGAGGTTCACTTCCGTCAACAATATCACGTATCTTACCGGCGATATAATTCGCCTCAACCTCAGGATTGCCATACTCCTCAGATACATCCGCTTCTCTCATATTGTTGTCTATGAGTATGAACTCTGATACAGGGCCATGATCCACGTCATCCGGCTCCTTCATCCCTTCTCCGTCACTTATGGCAAATCTGGAATTGAGCTTTGCGCCCTCATCGTACTCTATGTCTCCTAGCTCTCGCCTCATGAGCTGGGCAAATATTGAGTTCACCGTCTTTAACACATTTATCTCACTTCGGAAGTTTCTGGTCAGCAGTATGCTGTTGCCATCTATGTCCGGGTCCGCTATGTCAGCATCACCCAGCCTGCGGTAGCTGTCATACTTCTCTATGAACAGATCCGGTCTCGCCATTCTGAATCTGTATATGCTCTGCTTAACATCGCCGACCATGAATGTGTTGTGGATATCCTCACCGTGTCCCGACACACTTGCCAGAATGTATTCCTGCAGAAAGTTACTGTCCTGATACTCATCTATAAGTATCTCCCTGTACCGCCTTGAGACTTCCTTTCCAATCTCTGAAGGGACAGCCCTGCCATCCTCTATTCCATCGCAAAGTATCCTGAACGCGAACTCCTCTATGTCGTGGAACTCGAACATATTCTTGTCCATCTTGACCTTCATCAGCTCATCCATATAAAGCCCGGTGAGCTTCAAAAGTGATGATATCACTGGCTCAGTCATGGCTGCCTGCCTCAGAATGTCATCCACATCCAGGACGACCGAAACTATGTCGTCTATGATCGACTTATACACATCCCGCCTTGATTTGACAAATTCCTTCTTCTCCGGGTCAGCTCCACCGCCCGGGTTCACAAATCTGTCAAATGCATAGCATATACTCCGGCCCTGGGCATCCTTCTCCATCTTGAGTCCCTCCGGTCTCAATGACGATCTGTATATATCTCTGAGTTCAAACAGGTCAACATGCAGGTCGTCTTCCCCGCCACAGCTTCTGAGCATGTGTGTTATCAACTCAACATCCTTATCCACACGGAGTCCGTACGCCTCAAGGCCATACGCCTCCGTTGCATATTTCTGGCACTCCCTGACCATATCATCCGCAGTTCTGAGCATCATGTACACCCTGTCCGCAAATGTTCTGACCATCGGAAGCCCCATGACTTCTCTTCTCTTCTCCTCCTCAGTGGATGATGTATCCACGACAAATTTCATGGCATCCGCCGCCTGCGCAAGCCATTTTTTCGGCTCCGGATAGCTGGATATAACCTTTATTATCCTCTCAACGATATCCGGCACGGCACTGTCACTCTCATTTCTCGCAAACGTCATTATCAGCCTGTCGAAACCGGGCACGACCGATTCATCCTCATAGCACATCTCCATGACCTGATCCATCACGTCGCGCTTTATGATCTTCATCTCCGTGTCGTCCGCTATGCCAAATGCACAGTCAAGCTCCACCCTCGCAAAGTATTCCTTCACTATCCTAAGGCAAAAGCTGTCTATGGTGCAGATGTCAGCATGGTTGATCAATGTCATCTGCTTTATAAGATGCTCGTCATATTCGCCCTTCGCCATCATCTCATCTATCTTTTTCTGCAGTGCCTGTCCTATCTTCTCCTTCATCTGGGCCGCTGCCGCATTTGTAAATGTAACGACAAGAAGCTCATCCACAGATACCGGCTCGCTTCCCTCTATTCTGTCACCACGCGAATTTCTTCCGGCCACCATCTCTATGATACGCTCCACGAGCACCGCCGTCTTACCTGACCCCGCCGCTGCAGATACAAGAAGATTGCCATGCCTTGTGTCGATGACATGCGCCTGCTGGTCTGTCCACTTTATTCCATTGTCAGTCTTCATATCTTTTCCCATGTCATCATTCCTCACTTATCTCTATATCGAACTCAGCAGCTCTCTTCACTATCTGTTCAGACAGTTCCCTCAGCTCCTCAAGATGCGCCCTCTCCTCCGCAAGCTTCCTGCCGGTGCTCTCGAGAGTATCCCTCATCTTCTGTGTTGCCTTATCGCCGCGGTCATCTACCTTCTTCTTTGCATCCTCATACTTTTTCCGGGCGCTGTCACATGACTTAACGGCCTTCTCCATATCGCTCCTGACCTTCTTGTATTCAGTCTTGATATTCTTTATATCCTCAGCTTTGCGGTTGTAATTTTCCGCCTCGCCCCTATAGATCCTGGAGTATGAATTGCCTGAATACTTGCTGTCAAATGCACATATGCCCTTAAAATCACAGTATTTGCACGCATTTGCCTTGCCCTCATTGACCGGATTTATCTCGATGCTTCCCTCGGCTATACTGCCGGCAAGCCTCTCTATGTTCCTGCGGTTCGCCTCCATGAGATCTGTTATAAGAGTCTCCTCAAGGCTCTGTCCGTTCTTGAGTGTCGCTGAGCTGTTGTCCATGACCTTCAGCGCCCTGTTATCTCCATTGTACAGGCCTGAATATCTGGACTCCTCAAGTATCTTCTTCTCGAAGGTGTCCACAAGCACTCCCCCGAACACCTCGTCATCAGCCGCAAATCCCATGCCGTCATCAGTGTATCTGATCTTATCTCCCATTGCCGTCACGTCACATGCCGGATTGTCAAAGGTATAATACAGAAGTCCGCCCACATGTATACCACCAGGTCTTCCAAGCTGTGCCATCCTGCGCTTTTCAAGCTCGCAGGCTATGGCACCGTATGTCACAAGCTGCATCTGGAGTCCTCCGAGCACCTTGTCTATATCCAGCTTCTTATCAGATGACTTGTAATCTATAATCTTGAAATAAGCATCCCTGTCATCCGTAAATTCATCTATTCTGTCTATAACTCCCTTGAGGCTCATCGTGAGTCCATTTGGAAGGTTGAATATATATCTGTCTATGTTGTCTGCATTTTCCGATGTGTTGAACCGCCGCTCAAAATTCTCCGGGTCCATCTCCCCACATCTGATAAATGTGCGGAGCGTCCTGGCTGTCCTCGATGCAACATCCGCCAGAAGCTTTTTCATGTATGCCGCTCTTGAAGAATCCTCAAAGTACAGCCCGGCTTCATCCTCCGCAGATTCATTTGCAAATTCCACCGCCTTCTGTTCCAGCTCCGCCTCGTCCAGATGTACCCAGTCGTTGTCCCTGAACATCCTGACAAATGAGAATATCTTCTCCATGGTGCTGTGAAGTATATTACCAACATTTGCAGCGCCTATCCTGTATGTCTCCCTCTCTCTGAGCGAAAGTCCGTATGTCAGGAAATACTTGAACTGGCACTCAGCATACCGCTCAAGCTTGGACACACTCTCCACCAGATTCTCTCCATATATAAGGCGTACAGTATCTGGAGACAGATTTTTTGACGAGTTAACATAATTCTGCCCGAAATTGATCGATCTGAGCTGTCTGCCATATCCCATCTTCGAAAGCAGTTTTCTGACAGCGTCCAACGTCTCCCCGGCTTCAACGTCATCAGAATGTCTGATGATGTATCTGAGCGCTCCCGCCGCAGTCTCCGGCATCTGACCGTCCACATCATACTCCTCCGTCCGTATATCCGGGAATATATTCTTTATCCTGTCTATCAGGTATGACGGCTTCATGGACTTGAGATCCTCTCCGATCTTTCGGCACAGCACATAGATCATATCCGATGCCTTGGTGAGCGTGGTGTATATATAGAACTGTTCTATATACGCATTTGTCTTATCTGATGGAGCCAGCTCTATACCGTAGTCCTCAAGACTCTGGCGGTCTGCACCGGAGAGTATCCTGCCCTTCTTGGCCGGTTTCGGAATTATGCCTTCGTTCACTCCCGCCATGAACAGCACCTTTATATGGTTGAGCCTTGATCTCGTCATATCGCCGACCACCACGCGGTCTATAGTCGGAGGCACTATACCGATCTCCATATCCGCTATGCCTGCATCCAGGATTCCCGCATATTCTTTTACGGTAAGCTTCTCATCGCCGATTATAGCCTCCATCTTCTCAAACAGGGCAACAACCTTGTCAAATATCCTTCCGTATGCATCTCCCTCATCCCATCTCTCCTGCTCATACAGCACTTTCTTATGAGCCTCAAGCTTACCGCACACATCAAGCTGCGCAAGGAAGCTGTAAAGAGATTCCGTATATGTTCTCACTGTGTTCTTGGAGCCAGGGCTTGCCGGCTTCCACACATCGATACATTTGTCCGGGAAAAGCTCCATGATCTGGGCTCTTATAGACTCCATGTCTGCCGCATAGTCAGGATTCCTGTCATCGGTTATCTCCTTCGTCCAGCTCCTGTAACCCCTGAGATTCCTGAGAAGCACATAGTTCTCCATCCTCTCAATGTCGTCCTGATCCACACCGGTCATTCCTGACTTTAACAGTCTGAACACGCTGTCAAATGAGAAGTTGTCCGTCATCACACCGAGGAAAGCGCTTATGGTGTCTGAGCACGGATCTCCCTTAAGAGATATATTTGCATCTATGAACACAGGGATATCGTATTCCTCCATCGCCTGACGGTAATACCTTGCCACATCCTGCAGATCACCCGCAACCACGGCTATATCCTTATAACGGTATCCCTTGTCCCTGACAAGCTCTCGTATTCTTCCCGCTATATACTCAGCCTCGTCTGCCGCCCTGTCCACAGCGACCACATGTATGTCTCCGTCATCGCCTGTGACTCTGCCATGGGGGTATCTGAACAGATTGGCCTCAAGTCCTGCAAGCTCCTTGCTTTTCTCGAATCTGTACGGTCTGCGATCCTGACACATAACGACATTATCCAGTATGTCCACCTGCTCATCACCCGCCATTTTCACAAGCGCCTGCATAGTCTCCTTGGTGAGTCTGAACAGCTCGTACTCCTTCGGCTTTGTGAAGCCTATCTGCGACGCATCTATCGTAAATACAAATATCATGCTCTCAACGCGTGTCATGAGCTTCCTGATAAGATCCATCTGTACCGGTGTAAATCCTGTGAATCCGTCAAGATACAGATGGCTGTGTGCCAGCATATCCGACCTGTCCACGCATTCAGCCAGCAATTCAATGAGCTGCTCCGCAACTATATAGCTGCCATCCCTGTTGTACTCCTCAAATCTCTTATATATAAGCCTGATGTCATGCATTTTTCTGTATACCAGACTGTCCTTATCCAGCTTGTCCATGACTGCGTCGATCGAATCCCTGTCAACCGCATACTGGAACAACTCAGACATCATGGATTTCATCTCATCTATAAAGCCCATCTTGTTGATATAGCTTCCATAAACAAGAAGCTCGTCCTGTGACTCCATAAGTATCTTCTTGATGAGCATGCTCTTTCCAAAGTCCTCCAGAACCCTTCCCGGATTCACTGACAGCTCATCGAATACCCGGTACGCAAGCCTGTTGAAGCCTATGGCATCTATGTTCATTGTTCCATGCCTCGGATGCATGGTCACTATATCTCTCTGCGCCTCCATGGAGAACTGCTCTGGAACCACATACAAATAATTCAGGTCTCCGTGAGCCATCGACTCCTCTATCAGCTTCTTTATCACATATTCTGTTTTTCCTGAACCGGCGGGTCCCAGTACAAACTGTATTGCCATCTGTATTCTCCTTACACCTCAATATACTGTTATCTATGCTGTTTTTTCATCTGCTAATAATTTTCTCATAAAATCGCTCTCTTGTGAATAAAATATATAAAAAACAGGGAGAGCAAATAATGTCATCAACTAAACTTATCGTATTAAAATCAAAAGAACTCATATACACCGCCATACTGCTGGCACTTGTGATCGTATTTGTCATTATACTTATCACCATGTTCCGCGGCAAAGATTCGGATGACACCAGTGGTTCAGCCAGGAGCATCGCAACCTCAGCCCAGACTGATCCGTCTCCTAAGCTCGACGAGATACATTACACACCGGGGACATACTCATCTTCCCTTGTTCTGGGAGAAAACACTCTGTCCGTCATGGTCACTGTGGATGAGGACTACATCACAGATGTGTCATTCAAACAGGTGGATGAGACTGTGACCACCATGTACCCACTTCTTGAAACGGCACTCGAGGATATCAATACTCAGCTTCACTACATATCTTCCGTGGACGATATAACACCTTCCGGAGACAGCACATACACTACCAGACTTATCATAGATTCCATACGAAATGCCCTGAAGGATGCCGTGATCAACTAGCTGTCACGGTGCTTTCTGCCAAAACAAAAGGACATATGACCGTATATATCTTGTATTATATACGGTCATATGTCCTTTATTTATCCCACCGTTTATACAGTCGTTACTGCTTTGCAACTATGTTATCCTTATCCTTGAAAATACTGCCTCCCGGCACATATCCCCTGACTCTTGATACAGGATAGATGTTGCTGAATCTTCCTATTACGGTTCCAGGATTGAGGACGCTGTTGCAGCCAACCTCAACATTATCTCCGAGCATTGCACCAAACTTCTTAAGTCCTGTTGCAATGTCAAAGCTCTGTCCGTCCACATTTCCCTTAACGTGAACCAGAGTCTTGTCAGACTTCACATTGGACGTGATGCTTCCGGCACCCATATGTGACTTGAAGCCGAGGACTGAATCTCCCACATAGTTGTAATGAGGAACCTGAACGTTATTGAATATGATGACATTCTTGAGCTCTGTTGAATTACCTATCACACAGTTCTCTCCGACCAATACGCTTCCTCTGATGAACGCACCCGGACGAACCTCTGTGCCTGCACCTATGATTGTCGGTCCAAGGATGGTTGCTGTTCCATACACCTTACAGCTCTTGTGGATCCACACATGCTCATCCACCTCATTGTACTCATCCTTGTCCAGACTCTTTCCAAGCTCAAGCACGAAATCCTTGATAAGTGGAAGCGCCTCCCATGGATAGGTAAGCTTCTCAAGAAGAGGCTTTGCCATGGTCTGATCCAGGCTGTAGAGCTCCTTTATTGTTACAACTGACTGTATATCTTCCATAATAATAGTCTCCTTTTCTATCACATATAACTGATACATACTATGTTATACACCTTTGAATCAGTATGTGCAATCACTGTGTATCCGCATTCTTCTCCGCCTTTGCGCCTGTTCTGGCTGTGGCTCTTGTCTCCTTCTTCTGGGCACCTCCGCCCTTGGCGTAGAACACCTTCGTTTTGTCGAATACCCCTGTTATTCCATTCTGGTTCTGTATCTGCTTCACAAGGTTTGTGTATTTGGTGACAAATGTAGTCATCTTATCCGTGTATTCCTGCTTGGATATCTGACCTTCAGCGACACCCTCAAGCCCCTTTTCCCAGCTCGCCGTCAGGTCCGCTCTCAGCAGACCGTTGATGGAATAATATACTATATCGTATATTATCTCCCCAAGGAATGTCGGGGTCACTATCTGTGTCTTCTTGTTCAGCGATATATATTTGTTCTTCTCCAGCTTGGTGATGATCCCGTCTCTTGTGGCACTTGTTCCGATTCCAGCTCCCTTGATCTGCTCTCTGAGCGCCTCATCCTCTATGAACTGTCCGGCATTCTCCATGGTCAGGATCAGTGATCCTGAGTTGTATCTCTTAGGTGGGGATGTCTCACCCTCCTTTATGTCGATTCCCTGGACGCTCAGCTTGTCACCCTTCTTTATCTTCGCAAGCCTTGCTATGAATTCAGGGCTGTACTTCACATCGTCCTTCTTCTTGGAAAAGCTGTTGGCCGCCACCTTAAGATAGCCATCGTTTATCAAATATTTGAAGTTGGCAAACAACTTCTCTCCGTTCTTGGAGAGTGTCATTGCAACCTTCTGGTATTCCGCAGCAGGGTAAAATATGCTGAGGAATCTCCTGCATATGATCTCATATACCTTGAGAGCTGTAGGTGCCAGACTTCTAAGTGCTCCAAAGCCCTGTCCGGTAGGTATGATGGCGTAGTGGTCGGTGATCTGCTTATCGTTCACATATTTCGTCTTTGCGATTCCCTTATATGTGCCGCTCTCCATGGCCCCCTGTGCAAATTCTGCCACAGGCTGGAAATTCTTAAGTCCCGATATGTTCCGTCCTATCTCCTTTGCCACGGCCGTTGACAGCACTCTGGCATCTGTTCTCGGATAGGTTACCAGCTTCTTCTCGTAGAGCTCCTGGACTATCTTGAGGGTATCGGACGGACTGATCTTGAAAAGTGATGAACAGTCATTCTGAAGCTCCGCCAGATTATACAGCATCGGAGGCTGTTTCTTCTCTTTCTTGCGCTCCACAGCCTGGGCCACAGCCTCGGGCTCCCCTGCCTTCAGCTCCGCCAGAAGCTGCTCCGCTGCGGGTCTCTCTTTAAATCCATTCTCCTTATACAGAAGAGGCGACTCGAAATACTTTGTGCCCTTCACTGCCTTCCATTCTGCATCAAATGTCTGTCCTTCCTCGCCCACATTTGCAACGAGTCTGTAGAACGGAGTCTTTACAAACTCCCTGATCTCACGCTCTCTCTTCACTATTATACCGAGGACACAGGTCATGACACGGCCCACGGCTATGACACATCTGTCCATGCCGAGATACCTCTGGACTACATTTGAAAACTTCAGCGACAGCGCCCTTGAAAAGTTGATACCCATAAGGTAGTCCTCCTGGGCCCTAAGGTACGCTGCGTCGCTGAGGCTGTCGTACTCTGAGAGCGGCTTCGCCTCACGGATTCCCCTGAGGATCTCCTCCTCGGTCTGTGAATCGATCCACACACGGCGTTTCTCCTTGCCGGTTACGTGAGCCATTGAATCCACAAGCCTGTATATGTATTCTCCCTCTCGTCCTGAATCCGTTGCCACATAGATACAGCCTATGTCATCGCGGGTAAGCAATCCCGCAACGATATTGAACTGTTTCTTTGTGTCAGGAAGAACTTCATATTTGTATTCAGTTGGAATAAATGGAATAGTTGAAAGGCTCCACTTCTTAAGATTCGGATCGTAGACCTCCGGGTAGCTCATGGTGACCAGATGTCCGACACACCATGTGACAACCGCTGTATCCGACTCCAGGTAACCATTTCCCGCATTGCCCTTCACCCCCAGCACGTCGGCAAACTGCCTCGCCACGCTGGGCTTCTCTGCTATATATAAATTCTTCAAATTATGCTCCTATTCTTTCAGCATCCGCCACACACATGATCCTGTTTATGCCGTGACCGGTGCAAAAATACATCACAACACATCTGTATATAATAGCAGAATTTGTGGAGTGGAGCAAGTGGGGACGGAGGTGCCTGCTCCTCCGCTTCGCACTTGCCCCCCCTCCACACGCATTGCGCGTTAATACAGAATTGCTTCGCACTTCTCCACCGCATTGCGCGTTAATACAGAATTGCTTCGCACTTCTCCACCGCATTGCGCGTTAATACAGAATTGCTCCGCACTTCGTGCTCCCGCAATTCTACGCGGCATTCACACTCCGGCCTGTCGGCCTTCGTGTTCATGTCGCGTCATCCCGTCAAATGCGCTACATGCCGCGAGCAAGCTCTCGCATGTGCGCGCTTGACGGGATTATAACGCGCAAAAAGCACCCCGCCTGCGATACCGCAGACAGGATGCCTCTAAGCTATTTTATATAGAATTTAGTAGGATTAGCAAACTCAATCTATGTTTTACTGCTCGAATAACAGCTGCTCGTATGTTGGGAATGGCCAAGCTGTCTTTGGAAGTTCCTTCTCAAGTTCATCAGCAGGCTTTCTCACTGTGTCAAATGCTGCAAATACTGTGTTGTGGAAATACTTAGCCCAGGCCTCTGTATCTCCCTCGTAATCTGATGCCTTTGCAACCAGCTCCTCAAGGGCTACTGTAGCGCTCTTGAGCTCTGTGAGCTTCTCTGAGATGGTGTTCAGAAGTGATACCTGAACTGTAGGATCAATTCCGAGAGCCTTGATCTCAGCTGCACCCTTTGCAAGTTCTGCCTGATATTCCATAACTGCAGGAATGATCTCCTCATTAGACATCTCTATCATAGTGAGTGCCTCGATGTTGATCTTCTTTGCATAGTTCTCAAGCATTACATCAGCTCTCGCCTCAAGCTCTGCCTTATCCATAACTCCAAGGTTCTCGAAAATCTTAACGCTCTTATCTGCTGCAAGATAAGGAACAGCATCAACCATACACTTGATATTTGGAAGACCACGCTTTGCTGCCTCCTCAACCCACTCATCTGAGTAACCGTTGCCATTGAAGATGATTCTCTGATGCGCTGTGAGTTCTCTTCTGATGAGTGCCTTGCAGGCTGTCTCGAAATCGTCAGCGCCCTCAAGTTCATCTGTCATCTTCTTGATCTGATCTGCAACTATTGTATTAAGTACCATCATTGGGAATGCGATGGACTGTGTTGAACCAACCATTCTGAACTCGAACTTGTTACCTGTGAATGCAAATGGTGATGTTCTGTTTCTATCTGTGGCATCCATTGTAAATGTAGGAAGTGTTGATGCACCTGATACATATGTCTTGCCCTTTGGGGACTCTGTAGCCTCACCCTTCTCGATAATCTGCTCAACGATCGACTGGAGCTGCTCTCCAAGGAATGCTGAAATGATTGCTGGAGGTGCCTCGTTAGCTCCAAGTCTGTGATCGTTTCCTGCTGATGATGCTGAAAGTCTCAGGAGCTCAGCGTTGTTATCTACTGCTACCAGAACTGCTGCCAGGAAGAACTGGAACTGAAGATTTGTCTCAGGATGCTTGCCTGGATCGATGAGGTTCTCGCCCTCGTCTGTTGAGATCGACCAGTTGTTGTGCTTACCTGAACCATTTACACCGGCAAATGGCTTCTCATGGAGTACGCACTCAAGGTCATGCTTTGCAGCGATCTTCTTCATGGTTGCCATAACCAGATGGTTCTGATCTGTGGCGATGTTGGTTGTTGAGAAGATTGGTGCAAGCTCATGCTGTGCAGGTGCAACCTCATTGTGCTGTGTCTTTGCAAGGATGCCGTATTTCCACAGCTCCTCGTTCAACTCTGTCATGTATGATGCGATCTTATCCTTGATCGCTGCGAAATACTGATCATCAAGCTCCTGTCCCTTTGGGGGCATTGCTCCGAAAAGTGTACGTCCGCAGAGCTTAAGATCTGTTCTCTTTGCAAATTTCTTCTTATCTATCAGGAAGTACTCCTGCTCAGGACCAACTGATGAAGTAACCTTCTTGGCTGTTGTGTTGCCGAACATTGCAAGAGCCTTAAGAGCTTCCTTGCTGATGGCATCCATTGAACGGAGAAGAGGTGTCTTGTAGTCAAGTGACTCTCCTGTATATGATGTGAATGCTGCCGGGATACAGAGGATACATGTTCCCTCATCTGTTGTCTTTACAAATGCTGGTGATGTGCAATCCCATGCTGTATATCCTCTTGCAGCACATGTCTCACGAAGACCGCCTGAAGGGAATGATGAAGCATCCGGCTCTGACTTGATGAGCTCCTTGCCTGTGAACTGAAGGATAACGCCGCCATCACCGACTGTGCTTACGAATGAGTCGTGCTTTTCTGCTGTTGTCTCTGTAAGTGGCTGGAACCAATGTGTATAATGTGTTGCACCAAGCTCCATTGCCCATTCCTTCATGGCTGCTGCAACTGAATCTGCGATTGATGTATCGAGAGGCTCGCCCTTGTCAATAGTCGCCTTGAGTGACTTGTAAACTGCCTTTGGAAGTCTCTCTCTCATGACCTGATCTGAGAATACGTGTGAGCCAAATACGGCTGAAATTTTGTTCATCATAATTACTACTCCTTTTCCTGATTAAAATGAATCCTTAACGTATCCTCAAAAAAAGAGAAAGGTGTCCTCCTTCTTGAGAACACCTTTGTCCATTTCGTATCATCTAATTGTTGAATATAAAATACTCCATATTCTTTCAAAAATCAACCCCTAATTTTAAAAAATTTATCAAACATATATTGCACTGTTCTCATCCACACAGTAGCACGCCAGCTTTCCGCCCCTGTTTCTCTCTCCATTTCCGCAGTCGAGATCCATATAGTAAGGTGTCACGTAAACGTTGTAGGAATGATCTTCATTGAGTCTGTTCGTCGTCACATGTCCGCAGAACACGTACCTGTCAAATGCTTTTTTATCTGAAAAAGGAACATTGTGGATATCAGGTGAGATGAGAAATCTGTATTCATCTCTTCCCACGGCATTCGTTATAGATTCAGCGATATTGATCGTTCTATCAGCATTTCTGATGTATGAGCCACAATGAATGCCCGGATGGGTGACAACACAAACTCCGTACTTTGGCGAATGTATCTCTGTGTAATGTGACAGATGTGCCAGAAACCCATGCAGTTTCATCTGATCATCCACATTGAGCTTCTTGATATCTCTGACTGTTCCACCACCGCCGAATATGATCCACTGTCTCTCTGACATGCTTCCCTCTATGTACATCTGGGCAAACAGTTCATGATTACCCTTTATGAGCTGCATCGAACCACCCACAAGATAGTCCGACATGAACTCAAGAAGAGAAATTCCCTCGTCGTTCCAGTCAAATATGTCTCCCATGACTATCATGTGGTCCACGGCTGGATCAAAGCTTATCTTTTTCAACATTTTTCTGAATGACATGACATCTCCGTGGATGTCGGATATGAGATATAACATTTATACATCCTTTGACAATCGTCCTATCAGTCCAGCCTCTTAATAAGCTCCTCATATATCTCCTCCGCCACCGCCAGCTTATACGCCAGCCTGGTCGGCTGAGGTGGGAGCTCCACATAATACTCTTCCACATCACCATCTATATCTATGGCAAAGTATACCTGTCCCGGAACTGAGGCCTCCGGATTCGCCGGATCAACATTGCCCATGGTTCCAGTCACACCGATCCCTATATTCGCATTATACGCCTTTCTACACGCCTGCGCCATTGAACCCGCAGTTTCCTTTGAATAGACTGTATACTTGTCTATAACCTCTGCCGGAACCCCCTGCATGATCTTCGCCTCATTGCAGTAGGTGATAAATGCCCCTTTCAGCACTGCGGATGATCCTTCCGTGTCGGTGATGAGGGAAGCTATCTGCCCTGAAGTGGCAGATTCCATGGTGGTTATGGTTAGGTGTCGGGAGATAAGAAGTTGTGTGAGATGCCGGTAATTCATTCTGATCTTATTCTCTATATTGCATTCATTCTCCATAAAGCGTCTATTCTCCTTCTTTTTCTTTTCACCTTTAGAATAGTAACTTTCCTCAAATTCGTCAAACGAGATGATATACTATTCCTGAAGCATATCCAACCCCAATCCGGTATTGCATTTTGTTTTCCCAATATGGACATATGTATTAAAAAATTGCTTCTCCTTCAACTCTCTCGGACTGTTTTCAAATATAAGTGTAACAGATTCTTTTACTAGTTTTCTATAATACATTAAATTCCGAATCATCCCTTAGCAACAATCAATCATTATATCAAGGATCGCTAAAATATCTGATAATTCTTTTCTAAACTTTTTCCTGTATAATTCGATATCGCTATTATCTTTAATTTCTCCAATTAATTCAAATGAATTTTTCTCGTTGTAGCAGGCAATCACGCCCATATTTCCAGAAAGTTGAACTCTTGTACGTTTTCCCATTTTCTTCAAGCCTGAAATAAACTGAGGGGTCAAAATAGAATACGCAAGGTCATCCCCCGATGCATTAACCTCAAACTGGTCATCAAATACGCGATCTCCCGTTTTCAAGTAGCTTGATATATTGTTTTTTTCATCTATGTATACGGCCTTTCTATTTTGCCTCATTTTCCCAGAATTACTCTTGCCCATTATCTGTACAAATCCATTCACGCTTTTACTCAACGCCATTGTCATAAACTGTCCTGAAAACTCTGTAATAGTAGTTTTCAGGTTGTTTTCATTTGCAGTATAATCCTGACTTTCTGTTTTCAATTCAAGATCACTGTATGTAAATTCTACATTTCTGTATATTCCATGAATATAATCTGAACCTGTTGCTCTATTATAAGTTGGAAGAATACTGCATTTTTTTAAAAAAGATTCATCCACATAACCACTTGGCGAATAATCAATAACCTGAATTCTCTCCTCGAGAACCCCGAGCACAATATTCTGTCCTATAAACACCCTGAGGTCTTTCATTTTTTTATTACACAGTATAGCAAGTAAGAAGCCAATAAATATGCATACTACAGGCACCACTCTAAAAACAGTATCAATAATTGGACCATATATATCAAATATTACCCCCACAAACGGAAGGAGTATTCCCACTAACGACAAATACATGGGGATTTGTATTATTTTGATATTTCTTTGTTTTGCTTTTATTATACTCTGCATTTCTTCATCATTTTTATAATTAACTATCTGCTTATTCATATATACTCCTTGTTCCGTAATAATCAATGATGCAACTGGTAAACTTTTTCATTGACATTTACACATTGAAGCAGGATTTTTCATTGTGGCTGCCATCTTCTATGAAAAACATTCTAAATCCCAATATCATAACCGGAACCACCTCGTTCATATGCAGCAAAAGAGTCACTGCCGGCTTGATAAATCCCAGTTCCGCCAATATAGCATATATGATCAGAAATGCTTCTATCATATATATTCCAAGCACAAACGTTCCACGTCTGGCAGATACCTTCATAAGCTTTGCTGCAGACAGAATGACAGCAATTGACAAAATCACAAGCAATATGAACCACAATATACACAAACCAATCCCAGCCTGATGTTCAATTATCGTAATATTATATCTGGCTCCAAAAATCTGGTCCGGCATACTTCCAGCCTGGTCCAGTTCATCCATGATCGACGAACCTGAAATCTTATTCTTACTGGTAAATACCTCATCACATCCAGCAAATATAAGTATTGCTCCAAAAAGCAGTGATAATAGACAAGTCACAATATTCAACCTGTGCTGAACAGCCATGTATACAATAAACATAACCGTTTCTGAACATACGATAGCAAATGTGAGATCATCTTTGGCCGTCACAAGTTTTACACTCACAACATTTGCAAGTTCGATAAGGAACCAAAACCAAACTTCACTCCAACTTTTCTTTACAAGGTCAACTCCCTTTACCATAACCACAAAAGCGAGTATCGTTATCACCACAGCATATATTTCGTCACTTCCCGAGCCGAATAATCCCCAATGTCCTCCATCATCGAGTCCACTGTCGGTATGTATTGAAAACGTCACACTTGCCCAGCAGATAACGACATACAGAAACGTAAGCACAAACAATACCGCCGCATCTCTAAATTTCTTTTTATCTGTAAAAAGCGATCCACAATAACGCACTGCGCCATATGTCTTATCACATATCTTCTCAAGTGGCAAAACAAAAAGTATCGCCCCTACAAGAATACATATAAGAATATTCCTTATCTGGCTGACTGCACCTCCGCCGCCTATGTATCCAGCAAAAATTGTATTCTCCATTCTTGTCATTATTCCCCACATGGCCGCATAACATATAGCTGATATTACAAATGCCGGTATTGCAGTTTTTAGAATTTTCTGATCGTATTTTTTCATCTTTCTCCGCCTCCATATATCAGTTTTTCTATTTGTAAATCATCCTTTTTTTAAAGGTTTAAAAAGGCTTAATAAGGTTAAATAAGGTCACCGTATACACTGCGACCTTATAAGTTCCTGCCTTATCTCCTCATTTGGCACAAATGCAGAATTACTCTTCCTCTGATAAGCCAGATATCCAAGATGGATCAGGCAAGTGAGAACATCATCCTTATTCGCAAAACTTACTATGTCATTCTGAAATAAAACCTTCAAATAATTCAGTATTATACCAATCTTTTCACAAGCTCCTCATAAATCTCCTCCGCCACAGCCAGCTTATATGCAAGTCTTGTCGGCTGAGGCGGAAGTTCAACATAATACGTCCGCACATCGCCATCTATATCTATGGCAAAATACACCTGTCCTGGAACCGATGCGTTCGGATTTGCCGGATCCACATTGCCCATGGTCCCAGTCACTCCGATCCCTATATTCGCATTATACGCCTTCCTGCACGCCTTCGCCATGGCACCTGCGGTTTTCTTTGAATAGACTGTGTACCTGTCTATAATCTCCGCCGGAACCCCCTGCATGATCTTCGCCTCATTGCAGTAGGTGACAAATGCACCTTTCAGCACTGCAGAGGAACCTTCCGTGTCGGTGATGAGGGATGCAATCTGCCCTGAGGTGGCAGATTCCATGGTAGTTATGGTAAGTCCTTTGAAAATAAGTAACCTGGTAAGTTTTCTATAGTTCTCTCTTATATTGTTTTCTCTATACTGTTTGTAATCATTCACTTTATTATCAATCATAGATTAACACCTCCTTATCCATAAGTTCTGTATCATACTTTTTCTCATTGATCTGAGCCAAAGCTGCAAGTGCTGTATTCTGAAATGTACGTTCATCTTCCTAGTTTTCATCCTCATCACAGTTTACGTCCTCATCCGCTGTGGCTTCTCTATCCTCGTCACTTTCATCCTCTGTATCATCAAAATCACCAAGGTCATCAAGATCCACACATTCATCAGCATATTTCGCCTCCATAATCTTGTGGATCTGCTCATACTCCTCATTTCTGATCTTTATAAGTCTACTATAAAGTTCACTATAGTTTACCGGTTCTCCCTTTTCCTTTTTCTCATCCATAAGCTTATCAGCTTTTTCTACAAAATCAAGAAAGTCGTGAAGTTCCTCTTCACCCTCATCTTTACCGTCAGGAATCACCAGTGCTTTGTGTGCCATGTCTACTTTTATATCTGTCAGCCTTGTCATTTTCACTAGAGCATTAAGCTGTTCCTGAAGGCTGAGTATCTGAATCTCCAATACTTTTCTATCATACCCGCTATCGATTATCTCCTGATCAGTATTTATGAACCTGCACTTCAGATCCGGCTGTGACTTAATGGGAATGATCAATAGTCTGACAGCTATAAACACTGCTATCATACTACCCATGTCAAATAATGAATTACTGCTGAAACTGTTGTCCACAATTCCTGCCTTTGCACATATTCCAAATATCAGAAGTCCCAAAACACTTACATCTATCCATATCAGCATCCACATTCTTTTATGTGAATAACGTTCAACTATCTTCGAAGCACATGCCAGCAGAACGATAATAAATGTCAGCAATGCAATCATCCATATAACAACTGGCGAATTCAACGGTTCGCCCACAAACGAATAATCACCTGATACATTTCTGCGCAATCCGTTCTCAAATCTAACCAATACAGGAAGTACAACATAGCCATAAGCTATCCCCAGCATCACACTAATGATTATATAAATCAGCCATTCTACTATCGACTCGCTATTATATAATGCATATATCATAAGCACTTCCACAGCTGCACTGAACAGCACCATTAGAACCCATATGGCATATCCAGTCATCTGCCAGGCAGAAGATAATGAAGTTTCAAATAACATATCTGCTTTTGCACAAATCCGGTTTGCATATATGTATGTAATAACGACAAGATAAATTACCGATAAGATAAACCATACAATACCACTCTCAAAGAATTGCCTGCATATATAACATACTGCAAGACTCAACGCAATCACGCAAAATATGTACAAGCCTGCCCGACTAATCTTCGTATAAGGGATATAACAAAAAATGGCAATCAGCGAGGCAATCACAAGTATGGTAACTAAAAACACTCTTGATTGCCTAAGATTCGGATTTCTCTCTTTACAAATATAAAGATAAAATTTATACATGAGTTCCCACGGGATCAAAATAAATACCATGCCGATGACTAGCATCTGCCATTGATCCCTAATCCACCACGGCAGGAACTGCGCAAGTCCGGTTGCTTCAGCGTTAAAACTGAATACTCTCTTGAATATAATAAAGTCTTTTACCACAAATGCAACCAAAAGCAGTACTATGATAACTGCTGCTTTTATCTTGTAACTTCTGGATGTTATTGGTTGCTTCTCCTTGTAAGCTTTTTCATCAAACTGGCAAACTCTGTCATCAGCATCTAACATCTCTTCTGATATATCATTCGTTTTTTCAGTTGAAGTTCTGCTTGAAGTCTCATTTGAAATCTCTGTTGAATCTTCGTTGGTTTTTTCCACTTGCTCTCTCCTTTTCCTCGTTTTTTGTAGTTAGTTTTTGTCTTATTAAGACAAGAATTTCACTATCGCTGCACTATATGTCTCTCCTCTTTTGTATTGTGGCTTATAGAATCAAGCGCCACTTTTTAATATATTAAATTATACACAGAACTTAATTACTTAACAATGTAAGATTGAAATCTGCTGCTCTGGTGGCTTCTTCCCGACTTCAAGCTCGGAAATCTTCAAATGTAATGTAACTATAAGCATTAAACTCTGCAGATTAGTCAATTAAAAACGCATCGCTAAGATGGAGTGCTAAAATAAAAAAATACTAATAATACAAAGGAGAATAGCCATGAAGATGAACAAAATCAAAAAAACATTAGGTATTTTACTTATGACTTGTGTATTGCTGTTTGCATCCATAACTCAAAGCGAGGCAGCTACCGCAACTATGACACAAGCTGAAAGGAAAGTATATACCAAGTGGTTGCTCAACGGAATCACCAAAACTCAATACGGAACATATTACAAAAGCAAAACCCAAGGAATAATGTATAATCCAGAATTCTATGTTTATGACATCAATGGAGACGGACACAAGGATATCATTGTAACAGGTCGATTAGGTCTCAGAACTATGACTTATTCAGAGGTTTATATGCATGTGAACGGTAAGTATAAAGCTATTCCTGTAAGAGGAAGCCTGTACGGTGTGTCAAATGCAGGCATCTATACAATTGAGGATGATTACAGTTCCGCTGGGGCTGTACGTTATCACACTTTATCCACATACAAATTCAGTAAGCATGGAAAAATCTCACAAAACTATACTTTTAGCAAAACCACCATGTATTATGACATCGACAGAAATATCAGATATAAAAACGGAAAAGTAATCGAGAACAAATGCACATCCTCAACTGGGAAGAAAATAAGCTTAACAACATTCAGAAAAACTAGAACCCAGGTCAACAAGAAGAATGTGTCTAAAAAAATGCACCCGGTAAGCAAGAGTGGTATTCAAAAATACTTAAAATAAAGCTTTTCGGGAGCATCCCAAAGTTTGTGTAAACCTTCAAACTGATGTAAGATAAAATTACTCAGTTTGGAGGTTATTTTTATGGCAAGAAGAAAAGACAGCCCACAAAAAGCAGCAATGAGAGAAATGATGCGTGACTATCTGAAAAATAATAATATCAGCATCAAAGACGGCACCGATGTAAACAGTATCATGCGCGACATGATGTCTGTCCTTTTGGAAGGTGCCTTGGATGAAGAACTGGATGAGGGGTTAGGATATTCCAAGTATGACTACCGAAACAAAGAAACGGACAATAGTAGAAATGGACATTCCCGTAAAACTATGCATACCAGTTATAGAGATATGGATGTAGCCATTTCAAGGAATCGTAATGGTGATTATGAACCACAGCTGATTAAGAAGTATCAAAATACAGCAACTCAGGACATGGAAGAAAAAATACTTTCTATGTATGCCAAAGGAATGACAACCGGAGACATTGAATCCCACATGCGTGAATTATACGATATTGATATTTCTGACAGCACAATCAGCCGGATCACAGACAAAATCCTGCCGATTGTAAAAGAATGGCAGGAACGCCCTTTGGAAGAAGTGTATGCTGTAGTATTTATGAATGCAATCCACTATCACGTCCGCAGTGAAGGACGTATTGTAAAACGTGCGGTTTACATTGCCCTTGGTATCGATATGAATGGGAAAAAAGATGTTCTTGGAATGTATGTTGGAGAAAACGAAAGTGCGAAATTCTGGCTTTCTATCATGAATGGATAAAAAAACAGAGGCGTTGAGGATATCCTGATTGCATGCGTTGATGGTTTAAATGGATTTTCACAGGCAATCGAGGCTGTTTATCCAAAAACAGAGATTCAGCAGTGTATCATCCATCAGATCCGTAATTCAACGAAGTTTGTTTCATACAAAGACATCAAAAAACTGATGGCTGATCTGAAGCTTGTATATGCAGCTCCAACGGAAGAAACCGCTTTAAATGAACCGGAACTGTTCAAGGATAAATGGGATTCCAAGTACCCGAAAATCTATAAATCCTGGAATGATAACTGGGCAACCCTGTCCACTTATTTCAAATATCCGGAGGCAGTAAGACGGCTGATTTATACCACAAATGCCATTGAATGATTCAACCGCCAACTCCGGAAAGTGACCAAAAGCAAGACGGTTTTTCCGTCGGATGACAGCCTTTTGAAAATGCTGTATGTATCTGGCAACCATGGATATCACGAAAAAATGGACCGGACACAGGCAGGACTGGGGACAGATCCATTCCCAGCTTGAAATTTATTTTGAAGAACGTCTGGCAGGACGGAACCTGTAAAGCAGTCAATTTTAGGCAGGTTTTATTGACATGCCTAAAAACTACTGTATAATGCAGATATGGGCAGAATCCGGAAAATCGGCTCTGCCCATTTGTAACTATTCACAAATCTTATATCAGTTTTTAACGTTTACACAAAACTTGAAACGGTCTCTCGTAATCCAAGTTGTTTCGATCGTGCCATTACTGCTCTTAGAATACACAATTATTTTATTTGCCGCAATACCAAACCTGACCAGCATTCTTGCGTTCAGTATTATTCCACAGGAAATTTGATAACATCTGTCGTCAATATATCATCCATAGTATCAGTGTCTTCCATCTCAAGTTTAAACTCAACATTCTTAATTTCCCTTATTTTGCTTTCTTCCAAATCATCTTTGTAAATGGTAATCACGCCAATTCCCTTCCTACTATCAAATACAGTAAGCGTCACATATGCATTGAACATCAGACCATCTATTGACATATCCTCCAGATTTATATACACATTCTTGCCTGTATTGTTCTCCATGCAGAAATATAGATTAGTATTTCCATATTCATCAGTCTCATTTCCAAGTGCTGTTATTCGGATTCCATCTGCACTGTATATTTCCTGCTTATCCGTGTTTGCATCCACTTCTTCGCCAACCTGCGATGTCTCCAGCTTATAATATTCATCCTTGAAAATATCCTCGTAACTGTCCTTGTCTTTCTCCTCTGCCCAGAAATAGAATTCAACTGTTCCTATGTTTGTGATCCCTGCAATTTTTGTTGTATCATCAGAAAGCGTTACACATGAATTGCATTTCTTTCCAGCAGCCACATCGACTCCCCAGAACACCCAGTCCATATAGCCATTTATAACTATCTTTTCGCTTCCGATTGTCAGGTCCTTATCTGTATTATTCTCCACTGTAACCTCTATTTGATCCTCGTCGTATTCGTTTACAGAATAACCAGTGGCTGTAACCTTTACACCATCCTTGTCAAGCAGCACCTGTTCTTTTATAGATGTATAAGAAGCACTCGCTTCCTCTTCTACAGTTGTATCTTCTGTAGTAACCATTTCTGTCTCTTCTGTAGTTTTTCCATCATCTGAGTCTTCATCTGAATCCTGCAGATTCTTGTTGCCCAGTTCTGATTCAAGTATTTCTTTTTTACTTTCTATTACTGGTGAAGCACATCCTGTTATCATCAATGCACTCAGCCCCGTAAGCGCCATTGCCAACAAAATCTTCTTTCTCATATGTATTGTCCTCCTCATTCACAGATCTTTCATTGTTCTACCATAGTCTTCAAACCAGGATATACACATCCCCCAGACTCAGTTTCTTCCTTAATACCATTGTACTCTTCCTGTGTTATGAGATTATCATTATTTTTGTCCATAATGCTATTTGTAGTGTAGAAAAAAACACTCTCACCATTTTCTAACAAGTCTGTATAAAGATAATACTCTGTTTGCATTTCGTTTCCTTTAAACACCTTATAGGATACTATAAAATTAGCCGCTCCTCCTGATCCTTCTGTACAAAAATGGTTTCCACAGTAAGTTGTATTGCTTCTTTCCCAACTTGCCGCAACAAGCTTTGGAACGTCTCCATCCATTGTGTATATGTCGTATATCAATGGTGATGTCATATCTGCAATAATAAGTTCTTTTACCCCATCACCATCAATGTCATCAATTACATATCCCACATTGTCCAGTTCTTCCAATACTAACATTACATTATATCTAGCATACACATCATCCGCCGTCTCATATGGGAATTCAATATTGGTCAAATCCCCATACTCTAATTTCTGATGATTGAGTTCGATATATCTGCTTATTATCTCTTCATATTGTGTTAAATAAACAGCATCATCAATATTCTCTTCACTCGGAATATCATCCGCTACATCGGTCTCTGTTTTCTGTTCGGTCACAATTGATTTCTCTGTATTTTTCTCTTCTGATATCATTTCTTCCGCGATGCTCACCTCTCTTGTCGTTGTCTGAGATTGAATCACGTCCAACTTATCCTGTATACTTTGGCAACCTGAACCAACATATGTAATTCCTGTCAAAGCCAGCAACACCCCCACTATCTGTACACTTTTGTTTCGCATCATGCATTCCACCTCATCTACACTGTCGTCTTCTGCCACTGCCAATATGGTATTATTGTACTTTTCTGATTTTACCAACTTATCTCCGCTAGCCTGGCTTTATATATTATTTCTGTTCATTGAACCATAGCTTTGCTTACAAAAAGTAGTAGAGCATAATCAATCTACGGCTCTTAGAATACACAATTCATTTATTTGCTGCAATACCAAGCATATGGACATCATTATATATGAAATCACCAAGTAATATATGCATCCCGTCAATTATACCTATAAATCCTCTTGGAACTACTACCAACTGCCTTATACGTCTTACGTCCAACTTTTTTGTATACAACAACCTTATACGAGTAATTTGACCATAGTCTATTAGCCTTGCTGTCACTATAATATGTAATACGATTGGATTTTATTGTCTTTACAAGCTTATATCCACCACCATTTATACTTCTATATACTAAATATCCTGTTGCATTTGCCGAGCTTGATTTCTTCCACGTGATTCTTATACCCGCACGCTTATTCTTTATAGATGTAATCTTTGTTTTCGCTGGAACAATTGTGAAATTTTTCTTTATTGTCCCCTTATATGCACCTTTAAACACAATTTTATATGTATATGTGCCAATACTCTTTCTTCCCAACGGAATATATATTGTGTAATCTCTTCCTTTTACAAGGCGATTCCCACTATTATCCTTAACGATCACCGACGGATTTCTTACTTTTCCATTATACATACACTTTTCTGTGGATAAACGTACATTCTTTGAAGTCATTGCTATACCACTGGAAATCGTAAACATATACGATCCAGACCAATCGGCTGCAGGCACCATAGGTGGAACGATAACTATATAGTGTACTCCCGCCGAAAGCATATATCTATATATTTTTTTGTTATCTTCTCTGCTTTGCCATTCATATGCCTCTCTGTCGCCTTCTTCATCATAGATACTAAGTCCACAAGTATCCGCATCTATAACTTTGAATATAATTTCAACTTCTGTCGACTTTTGCAAATAAAATTTGTATATATCTTTTTTGTCATTTAAAGCCAACATACCAGTTATTGTTGATGGTATTTTTACAAGGGTAGCTTCCTCAAAACTATTATTTGGTTCTCCCTCGCTTGTTCCCACACTTTTATACGAAGTTTCTATCTTATAATTTGCAGTTTCCCCATCATAAATATTTTTTCTTCCATAGACCACTATATAATATGTCCCTTTTGATAAATCCCAATGAAAATTTGTTTTTCCGAATTCCAAATCATAATTATATTCCATATTTTCAGATGCAATACAATCCCCATCATCGTCATATAGTCTGATTGTATATGGCATCTGATATGCTGTAAACTTAATTGAAACTCTTCCTGCATTTGTTATACTAAATTCATATTCATAACTTGACTGACTCGATGTCAAAATTCCATCTACACTTTTTCCAAGAGTAAGATATTCATCAGATAAAGCCAACTCTGCTCTACCTTCCGCTATATCTATATTATCAGACGCTATAACAGTAACTGCACCTCCCCCTATAAACACAACTAATATGCAAAGTACAACAACAATATTCTCTGTTATCCGCTTTAATTTCTCTATTATCATAAACTTAATCCTCCCTCATTTCTTATATTTAATATTCTAAATAATTATGGTCTCCGTATGCCAAAGCTGGCGATATAAAACAAATTAAATCTGTCTTGTTATATTTTACCATATTATCCCATGCATCTTTACTATCATGTCCATATTGTCTCTTTTTATGTCTATTTTTGTGTTTTACTATTTTTATCATCTTACAATTAGTTTAATTCCGCCGCAGCTTTTGTAATTCTATCTGTGAGATAATCATTGGCAGATTTCAGATCTGGGACAATACATTTATGTGAATTCCACTCATTTTGGTAATTATCAAAAGTATCCTCTGTGATTTGTCCAAGATCATTTTCATCATTTTTATAACTCATGTACCCATACATGATTGAATCATCCGGCCTCCCCGCATTGCCTTCCATTAAAACTTCTAATAACTCTGCTCTCTCTATGTCTCCATCCAGCGAATACATAATTATCTCCTGATTAGCTGCCCCATTTGAACCAGTTCTTAATATAAAATCTCCGCAATAATCAATCCTACAGCGTTCCCAACTGTCAAGCACCATTTTCGGAGTGTCACCTTCCAAGGTAAACACTTCATATATCATCGATGAGTTTATATCTGCCAGCAGAAGCTCATATATACCATCACCATCTATATCTGAAATTTTATAGCCAACATCTGAAAAACCTTTATCCATTATATATATACTGTACCGCCCATCGGTGTCTTCCCCATAAGGATATTTATCCATTGAAAAGTCTCCCAAGGTTCCATCATCCTCTCTGCATACATCCCTCTTACACGCATGCTCATAGATCAGATCACAGTATATTTCCTCGGCTTCCTCATAAGAGAGCGTCTGTCCACGCTTCTCATTAACTTCTTTTTCAGTTGCTGCTACTTCAGCTTCATCTATCTCTGTTTTCGTGATTTCACTTGCATTTTTATCTTCTTGCGTATAAGCTTCCATCGTCGGCTTATCAGATATACTGCTCTGCTTCTCCGATTCTGTATACTGAGCATCTTTATCCTCATACAAACCGGGTTCTGTACTGTTCGATTCACTTGTTGTAATTTGAGATTGTATAATATCAAATTTATCATGTATGCTCTGATAGCCTGATGCAACACACGCCGTACCTGTCAAAGATAGAATCAAACCCATTATGTGCCAATACCTATTTCTTCTCATACTTATCTACCATCCTTATCGTTGCCTCTGCCAGCTTCACCATCACATATCTGTTCGGATGAGTTCATTAATTATACGCTTTATCGTATAATCCTCCATAATTCTATTTTATAATTTTTGCTTTCTTTGAAACACCTCTTAATGTCAATATTTTTTTGTACTCCTTCAATTTCCTGACAGGTACTCTGATCACGATTTTACTATTTACGCCTTTTAATGCTCCTGCACGGACTGAATTTATCGTTAGCTTTGTTGTTGTTATTGTTAATCTTTTTAATTCACTACAACCAGCTAATGCTCTTTCGTTTATTACACACACGTTATTTCCAATTTTCACACTACTCAACATTCGACATCCATAAAATGCTCTTTTACCTATTGATTTCACATTAGAACCAATAGAAACGCTTTTTATATTTACATATTCTCTAAATGCATTATCTCCTATTGAAACAACTGAAAATCTAACACCACCTATTACTACATTGTTTGGTATAATTAGCTTAACTATCTTTTTTGAGTTTTTTCTCGATGCAGCCCCTGTCAGAGATACCATACCGCATCCATCTAATCTGGAATCTGTAACTCTATATTTTAAATTTCCTACATTATATACTTTTCCGGTTTGTATTCGTATTTTAACTCTCTTTGTAATGCTTCCAGAATAGTTCCCTTTTCCAGATATTATTACCTTTGCGATTCCAATATTTTTGTTATTATGATATCCAATAGTATAATCCTTTCCGACCTTCATAATTGTATTTCCACATTTCACTACAATTTCAGGATATACGCATGTTTTTCCTGTATATATATCAGAATCAGGAACTCCGCAAACCGAAATTTGATTATTTTTTAACGAAATATCTCTAGATTTTATCAAAAAATTTTTTTTAATAGTACCACTGTAATCACCCTTACCAGTAATAACTATAGAAGCATTTCCAACATTTATATTGTTATTATACGTCAATATGTAATCCGTTTTTTCATTTAAAACAGTTCCCTCAACTTTCACTTGTACATTTTGGAATGTTATTCTTCCACCTTCATAAATAACACTTTTTGGTATACCTATAATATCTACATCATATATTTTACCTATATCTACAATTGGTTTTATTATATAAAAATATCTATCTATTGTACCTGTGTAATTTTCTATACCAGATATAATTATTTTTGCTTTTCCAGGATTTTTATTATTTTCATATGTTAAAGTATAGTCTCTTCCCTCCTGAAGTTGAATCCCATTTAGAAAAATCGTAATACTCCTTTGTTTTTGAAAAGCCCCATCATACGTTTTATCTTCTATTCCTTGGATTATAGCATCTGATATATCAGTTTTAACCACTTCTAATACTTCATATTGTATTGAACAGTCTATTGCATATTTATATGCATTTGACCACCTGTAACATCTTATTATCAAATCATCACTATGTTCATCAAACACCATTGCGCCCATTCTTTCTACACTTGCAGGAATGTATATACTCTTTAAATTTCCGCAGAATGAAAAAACATAACTTCCGATTTCTTTGAGTCCATCTGGTAATTCAATACTTGTTATTCCCTCGCAACTGCCAAAAGCGCGTTCCCCAATTTTCTGTAAATTTTCTGACAATGATATATTATGTAAATTTATACAGCCATAGAAAGCTGATTCTCCTATGCTTGCCACACTTGACGGAACATTGATTTCATACAAGCCGGTAACATTTCTAAAAGCACACTGCCCAATTCTTTTTAGCCCATATTCAAGCCTTGTATTCATACACCCTACAATCAATTCGTCATTACTTGTATTTATTACTGCATTGCAATTATTCCTACTATCGAAAACTTTATTATTGACTGCAACCTGTATTTTTTTTATATTGGAACAACCAGAAAAGGCTTCCGTTGCAATGGTGTTAACATTTTCAGGTATATATATGTTTTCCAGACTTTCACAGTTATAAAATGCTGTAAATCCAATTTTCTCAAGACTGTCAGGAAATGAAACTTGTTTCAAATTACTACAGCATGAAAAAGCACTAGAACCTATACCTGTAACCCCTTCAGGTATAACTACGTCAACTATAGTATCGTTAAACTGAAATGCTTCTTCACTTATACTCACAACATTCATTCCATTTATCTTTTGAGGTATTTCCACTTCACTATCTTTTCCATTATATTTTATAATAGAAATTGTTTTATCACTCGGATTTTGGCTATATTCATAATCTCCATATACTAGATTCCCTGCTTTCACTCTCATCTGAGTTCCATCTAATACAGCCCCCAATATTAGAAGTACCCATATTACATTGATAATTTTCTTCACAATCATTCACCTCTATATATCATCGCAATTTATACAGTTCTCAAACCATTATCTACTTGTTATCTTTGCTTTTTTTGATATCCCCCTTAGTACCATTAAACTCTTATACGATTTTAAGCATCTTGCTGGCACCTTTATTAAAGCCTTGGAGTATATACCTTTAAATGCGCATTTTCTAACAGACGTTTTTGTTAGATATGTCGAATATATGTCCATTTTTCTCAAATTTGAACATTTCGAAAAGCAGTTGTCACCTATTCTCCTTGTATTTTTACCAATCGCCACATTTGAAAGTGATTTACATCCATAAAAAGCATTTTTTCCTATCGACTTTACGTTTGATCCTACTATTAACTTTTTCAGATAAATATATCCTTTGAATGCATTATCCCCTATTGCGACCACATTCATTTTAGCATCACCAATATTCACATATTTTTTTACATTTAATACTGTGAATTTCTTATTAATTTTTTTATCCACACTTCCGATCAATGCTACATTTCCTTTTCCATCAGAACCAAAACTCATAACTTTGTACTTCAGTCCACCCGATACATACACCTTTCCAACAGGGATTTTTATAATAAATGTTTTTGTTATACTTCCCGTATAATTTCCCTTCCCTAACACTACAACTTTGGCAATTCCCACATTTCTATTATTATAATATCTTACATCATAGTCTTTCCCCAAAGATAACATCGCATTGTTATATCTAACAACAATTTTAGAATATGTATGCGCTTTGCCTGTATATACCTCAGTTTTTGGAATTCCAGCTACAGTTACTGAAGATGATTTTTCTGAGATTTCTCGCTGTTTGATGCTTACTTTTCTCGTAATACTTCCTGTATAATCACCTATTCCGGTGATAATAATATTCATGTTTCCAACATTTATATTTCCAGTATAAGTAACAATATAATCTTTTTTCTCCTCCAAAACAGTGTCAGATATTGTAACCTTCAAATTAGGGAATGTTATTTGTGATCCACTGTATGTTACACTGCTCGGAATATTTGAAATGCTGATATTTGAATTTGTCCCGATATTTACAATCTGCTTTATAATTAAAAATGTTTTCTCTATAGAACCACAATACTTTTCAATTCCAGATATTATTACTTTTGCTTCTCCTGGATATATATTATTTTCATAAGATAATATATAATCCGTTCCCTCCAGAAGCTGAACATCATTCAATTTAACACTTATACTATCCTGTTTTTGTGAAATTCCATCATAATTCTTATTTTTTATACCCGAAATCTCTGCCTGTGATATATCAAGTAGTGGAGCCTCTATAATTGTGTATTTAATTGAATTATTAACGGCATATTTGTATGCAACCGAACCATCATAACATTTAATTTCAAACATATTATTGTGCTGACTGAATACATCAGGTTCTATTATAATGGCACTATTCGGAATTAATATACTTGATAAGTTCTTGCATTCTGCAAATGCTTTTTCTCCTATATATTTAATTCCATCCGGAAGTTGAACATCCATCAGACTTATACAACCATTGAACATCCCTTCTGATATTTCTGAGCATCCCTCTAATATTTCTATTTTTTTTAAATCTACACAATTA
The DNA here is from genome assembly GCF_040915325.1 of Coprococcus sp. RTP21281st1_F1_RTP21281_210402. Taxonomy (NCBI): domain Bacteria; kingdom Bacillati; phylum Bacillota; class Clostridia; order Lachnospirales; family Lachnospiraceae; genus Coprococcus; species Coprococcus sp. RTP21281st1_F1_RTP21281_210402. The sequence continues at coordinate 29,663 of NZ_JBCPDQ010000013.1, read as the reverse complement.
CTAAAAATATCACTCTGAAGAATTTCTATCCCCGATGGTATTACTACACTAGTCAACGCTGAATAAGCAAATGCTGACATTCCTAATTTTTTTACATGCTCTGGAATTGTAATGTTTTTTAAATTTGTGCATGCGGCAAACGCACAACTATCAATTGTTTCAATATTATTCGGAAGTTTAACAAAGCTCAAAGAGGAACACCCCTCAAAGGCTCCATCTCCTATATATTTAACACTTTGTGGTATATAGATGTTTTTTAACCCCGTACATTCTCTAAATGTTCTTGTTCCTATAGAAATAAGCCCAGATGGCAATTCTATATACTCTAAGCTTGTACACAAAAAAAATAATTCTTTAGGTAATTCTTTTATATTCTTTGATAATTCTACACTAGTTAATGCTTCACAATGAGAAAAAACACCAGCCCCCATTTCTACTACGTTTTCCGGAATAACAACTTTTTTCAGATCTGGGCAATTGTAAAAAGCTTCGCTGTCTATTTTCACGATATTTGATGGAATTTCTACGCTGCTTAAATTATTGCAATGATCAAATGCGCATACCCCTATACACGTTACACTTTTAGGTATTACCGTATTTATACAGCCACGCAGGATAGAATTGCTACTCGTTTCAATTAACGCATTACACTCTTCCCTGCTATCAAAATAAGTATTTGCTTCATCCACCACAATAGAATTTATATTACCACATCCACAGAATGCATAAGAGCCTATTTCCTTAACACCAGAAGATATATATATTTCATTTAAACTTTCACAATGATAAAATGCTTCGCTTCTTATCTCCTCTACTCCCGATGGGATATATATTTTTTTCAAATAAACACATTGTTCGAATGCATTATCCTCTATAATTTTCAAGCTGTCTGGTAATTGTATGTCTTCCATACTGCAACTGCGAAATGCACTAGAAGATATTTTTTCAACAGTATCTGGTACACTCACTTTTGTAATTAATTTACCAAAAAAAGCTCCCTCACCGATTATTGTCACTTTATAATTATCAATATATGCTGGAATTTCTACAATTTCATTTTCAGCCATATATTGCGTTATCGTTGCTGTATTACCGTCTGGATTTATCTCATATTTATAATCACCACTTTCATATTCATCAGCCATAGCACATACTGACATTGAAAAAAATACAATAATAGTAGTAATAATAGCACCTAATACATCTCGTAAAATTCTCATAATAAATCCCCTTTTTAATAAATTCGGTGATGGCGACTATTTGTAAACCTCTATCAGTCAAATTAATTCCACTTATGTCACCATCACCTCATATCTTTATCTTTTATTATTTACTGAAACAACTCATTCAGCATATCATCTAAAGATTCTCCAGCCTGTCCAATTCCATACTCGATAAGTTCTCTCTTCGGGCATGATGCAGCAGACATATAAATATAGCTGAACAACAACATTGCAACTACAGCCAACACAATAGCAACCGTTCCTATATTTTTTATTTTGGCATCCTTTGTAACATTTTTTGATAATTGAACTATTCCAAGTATTAAACCGACAAAGGCAAATACTGCAATGAATTCAAATGAGCCACCCCAATTATTTATATAAACTACACATGCTGGTGCAAAATGTTGTGCATCTGTAGCCAAGATATAAATAAGTGATATAAGACATACCAAAAATGCTGCACCCGCAAAAATTAAACCAATTGTTCCCAATGTACACGACACTTTCTGTACAAACTGACCATTATATTGATTATTATTGACCTGATTTTGAACAGATGCTTCGCTATTTCCAGCATTATAGCTATCTTCAGAACCGCCTCTCACTGTTAATTGCGGCTGAGCGGCTGCCTGAGATGCCGACATCTTCTGAGTTGCTCTGTCATCGTCATCATCATCATAAATATCCTGATCACTTGCCCCTCGTTCATTTTCAAATCTCTGAGGTGCGATAAGCTGGATTATCTCATCAGTACGACCTAACTTAATAGTGTCTCCTCCATTCAGATACTCCACGCTCCCCTGCTGCATTCTCTTAACATTATTTATGTATGTGCCTGATGAAGAATAGTCACTCACAGCAAACCTTCTATCATTTGGATTATATTGTATCGAGCAATGCTTTCTACTTATATTTTCATTACTGAACACAAAATTTGATACTGCGGGATTTCTTCCTAACACTATTGCTGTAAACGGTGTCAATTCGATTTCTGATCCGGCATACTGCCCGGATAAAAATTTTATCTTTGCATTATTATTCGCCATATATACTCTCCTCTTACACCCATTGCCTACATATCGCTATATTTAAATTCTTTTCTCTTCAAAGCGCATATTGCTCTCTGAAATTCTGCTACTTCATACAACGAAATATTTTTAATTGAGAATGTATATTTTCCTCCTGGGAAATGAACAACAAACCAATTTCCCCACAGTTTTAAGTATGTATACGCCTGTATAAGTGTCAGCGCAAGGAATGGCAAAAATGTAGCAGCAACACCTGTAATCGACATTGAAATAATACCTACAACAAGCCAAACTCCCGCCATAACCAGACTCCATATAGGATTTCTCTTCACTATCGATGTGCCTGTAACCTCATCAAGCTCTACTACATCTCTTGAATATGCATATGATATAATTCCTTTATGCTCATTTATGTATAATCTTCTATTTGTAAGCACTGCCTTATTCTTAAGCAAACCTTTTCCAGTAAAGAAATTGAGTACACGATCATTAGACAATGTAAGCACTTCTTTTTCATCATCTTCTACCAGATAATCTTCAAATATAGATGCACCATTATCTGGTCGAGGTGTGTACTTTTTAGACAATCTTTTGATAACTCCCGTCCTCTTAGGTGTACTGACATTCGTATTTACAAGCTGTGCAGAAAACGTAAACACATTGTCTGAATGACCAAGCTTAACTTTTGCTCCATTATCTATATTTACTGTCTGCTGTGGTCCCAACTCATTACCATTTACTGTTGTTCCCGATGTTGAATAATTTAGTAAACTCAGCCGTCCTGTATTTTCGTCAAATGTTATTGCACAATGAACCCTGCTTACTCTGTCAGACTGGAAGAAAATATTACAATTCGCTCCATTTCGTCCCAGAACCTGCTGCTTACCAGGCTGAAGATCTATACTACTTCCCTGTAATTCTCCCTGAATAAATGTAATTTTACCAGTATACATATTTACTCCTCCTCACTATGTAATCCATCATCCCAGCTAAACTTCTTTCCACAGAAAGGTATAAACGCCAGCTTTGTCTCGCCCACAAGTATTACATCATATGCATTGAGTTCTTTTGATCCCAAAACGACCTCATCATTTAAGTAGAACAGGCCCCTGGAATCTCCAGGCTGAACAATAAACTTTCTCTGTCTTGGCTCATATACGATTATCGCATGCTTATCTCTTGATACTGTTCTATCCTTTGCAAGAACTATATCCTGATTTGCATTTCTACCTATAAAGTTTCTTCCTGTCTTTAATGGGAATCCAGTTCCTTTATCACTTCCCTCAATGCATACAACCCATCCTACAACTTCTGATTTTCCTGAACTTCCACTGAAACCTATTGTCACTGAATCATCATCATCTTTTTCCGGCTTGTTTTTTGCATCATTTATCATGTCTGTGAATGATGTATCGGCATCTGTATAATTTACAGTATCATCAGTCGCATTGCTGGAAAGTGATGTTCCACCTGAAAATGCAGAATCATTTACCGGCTGAGTATATCTCATTGTCTGTCCCATACCTTCATTTGCACTTGCACAATGTGGACACATTGAAAACTTGTCCATATCATAGTAATGACCTTTCGCACATCTTGTTAAATTCATAAATTTGTCCTCCTCTTGATTGTATATTTATGACGGCATCTTTCTGCCCTTTATCTGCCATATCTAAGCAGAATTACCGACGTATTATCTTGATTTCTCTGTGTAAGCTGCATAACAACCTTATTTAATCGTTCAGCTATCACCTGCATACTATTCTGATTATCCAAAACAATATCTAATATCTGTTCGTTGCTAAGTCTCTTATAAAGACCATCGCTGCACAATAGTATCAGATCATTTTCTTCCAGATAAAATGGCTCAGTGTTACTATCCGTCAACGAGATATTGCCCATTCCTAAATAACTTATAAGTGCTTCGGCCTGATTCTCCTGCATCTCGTACTCTTTCTCGGTTATCTGTCCATTTCTCAGCATTGTATCCAACTGCAGTCTGAAATTATGATCTCTGTTTATTGCTTGTATATCATTGTCTCTCACTATATAAATTCTGCTGTCACCTGCTGATATGAAATACATACCATTCCCTTTTGTAACAACGCACACTAAAGTACAACCGCCTCCCAATGCATTTCCATACTCATCCTCGAGATCTGCTACACACTCATCGAGACGTACAACTTCCCTCTCTAAGAATATTGGAACCTCACTAAAATCATTCACTGACTTAAAATCATTCACTAACATTTTCACCGCTGTATTACTTGCCAATTCACCACCGTTCAAACCACCCATACCATCGCAAATTACAGCTAAAGTCATTCCATTTTCATACTTTGCTACAAATAAAGCATCCTGTTGATAACTCCTTGTTCCTATTATTGATGACTGTCCGATTTCAATATGCAATGCATTTTCTTTACGATCTATACTTTCCCAGTTTATTTCTTCAGTAAGTCTGACTGTTGTAACTTCATTTTGTCTTGCTGCTTCTTCTCTCATAAATATGTCACTCCTACCTTAAAAGAACATTTCTGATTTGCCAGTGTTACCACACTTCCTTTATCTACAGAATATACTTGGTTTGGGTTAAGCTTGTACCCATTAACCCATGTTCCATTCGTAGATAAATCCGTAATGTATATCAAATCTTCTAGGCTGTCGTAGTATACCTCACAGTGCTTTTTACTTATAAATTCATCCTGTTTGAATATAATCTGGGCATAATTCTTGGTTCGGCCAACAATTACTCCTCTGTCCAGAGGTATATCAATGGTAGTACCTTCATTGTCTCCAGAAATAATAACTATGTATGGATGCGGAATTCGTCCATGTGTTGCAGAAATAAGGTTATCTGTAACCGCATGTATTCCGTTGGCCTTATTCTCATTATTCTTTTTTAAGATATCCGCATTTTGGTTATCATCATGAGAATATACAGTCTCATTTATCAGCCTCATATCTGATAAAAATTCATAAATAGTCTGTGTTCGTTCTTTATAATTTACTCTCAACGCTTTATATAAAGCATCAGTTACATACTCTGGAATATCCTCATCATCCAGAACTATATCTTCACTGGATAGCAGTCTTTCATTAGGGTTTAATAACATCTTTCCCGTAAGAAGATAGTATACGGTCGCTGCAAGTGAATACACATCAGTAAATGTACCCTGCTCAGACTTTGATGAATACTGCTCAAAAGGAGCAAATCCAGGAGTAAGCATCACTGACAATTGTTCATTACCAGATTGTCTTTTTATATTTTTGGCATTTCCAAAATCAATGAGCTTTATTACACCGGTGCTATCCACCATAATATTGTCTGGCTTTATATCTCTATGGAATATATTCAATGCGTGAACCTGAATAAGCGCAGTTCCGACATCAAATAAAATTTTGTTTACATATTTAAACTTTAATTTACCATTTTCCCTAACAAGTTTTTTTAATGTAACTCCGTCAACATATTCCATCACATAGTATCCGGTGCCATTTTCTTTAAACCTGTCATACACTGATACAACAGATTCAACGCCTTGAAGCTTCCATAGAACATCTGCCTCTTCCATGAATCTCGTAAGGCCATGATTAAAAATTTCTATTTTCTCATCCGATACTGTTTTTACTTCTTTTCCATTTGATAATCTTACGGCGCTATCCCTCGGGAAATATTCCTTCACAGCGCACTTTTTGCCTTCTGCTTCGTCATATGCCACATAAGTTATTCCAAATCCACCTTGACCAATAATTTCATCTATACGATAGCGATTTGATAAATATGTTCCTTTACCCAATGCATATGTAATATTCATTCATATCACCACCTTACTATAATTCCTACTGCACCGATCATCAGTCTATCTCCCGAAAACAACTGATGTCTGTCAGTTATCTGCTTGCCATTTAATTTTGTACTGTTTGTCGCAGTCATCAACGGCTGAACGAATAACTCTCCATTTTTGCATTCCAATACAATATGCTGTCTTGAAACTGTAACTTCATTGATAAAAACGTCACAGGTGTTTGCCCTGCCTATAAATGCACTTCCATTTATATGAACATTTTTCACATCAGGCTTTCTTCCTATAACCTCTATCTGTACATCCATCGAACTATTGTAGTTATGTCCGTTATCCATGCCTACATCATTATTATTTGTTATTTGTGCATTTTTTCTGTGTCGATCTATTTTGCGTTTTTTCTTCTGCCTATGATTAACAGTCAAAATAATCACTAAAGTAATAACAACAACCACAACTAGAGCTGAAAATATAATTATCAGCTTTCCAACTATTCCATTCGTCCACCATGACTTAAGCTTATTGATAAATCCATCGTTATTACTTCCAACGCCGCCATCTGTAGGGGTTGCAACACCATATAATTCTACTGATGTTACCTCAACGACTTCTGTTGTTGCATATCCCGTCCAATTGCCAGATGTTGTACTATTTTCTGTTATTGATTCCTCGTTATTAATTGAATAACCAATATTTAATCTTCCTGCTACATCTGTCTCTATATTTAGGAGCACATCATCAGCAGCTTCATCCAATGGTGCCGCATCAATACAATCCTCTTTAAAGAAGTTGTCTATCCCCTTCATCGAATCATATCTTTTACGTGTAGTGTCCGGAGTAGCCTTATATCTGGATATATCGACCCAATACACTAAACTATTACTTTCATTTAAAAGCTCCTTACTTTTCTTTTGTAACTTTTCCTGACCATCGGTTAGCAATATATACACATTTTTATTGTCAGTATTTTCTTTATTCTCCAATACTGCATACAATTCGTTATTAAATTCATCAGGATTCCTATTTTCAGAATCCACAAAATCATTAGTATTACGAGACTGACTGATGACATCCGACAGATTTACCACACCTGTATTATTCTTTATGGTCGTAAAATCTCCGGTTTTCTTTTCAGCTTCAGAAGATGTTATATAATACACCTCTATATTTCTTGTCAGATCTCCGCTTCTCTCTGCAAAATCACTAATTAGAGTTCCAACATATTCCAGATTTTTTCCTGAGTCATTTCTTGCATCATACTCGTCCAGATATATTGATCTTTTAAAATCCCAAAAAATATAATAATTTACGCCACTATCATCCGTTACATCTTCATTACTTTCACTAACCATAGTGTTTTCAGCACACGCAGTTATGACCGAACCTATTAACCCATTCATAACAAAGGCCATGGTTATCAGCACGCTCAGGCCTATTTTTTTTAAATATCTGAATAGACAGCTTTCACTCATCTCATCCACTCTCCATTTCCCAAATTTTATCGTAATAAAAGTTCTTCACTATATGTTCCGATACATATATGTGTTCCACCAGCAACTGAAACGACCTGTCCTTTTTTTGTTATTTGACCACCTGGAAGGATTATTCCATTTGTTGATCTGTCTTCTATTGTGTACAAACCAGTACCATTGTTGTAGCTTAGTCTGCAATGTGTACGACTGATGAAATCTCCCTCCATGATCAAATTACATGTTGCCGGATCCCTGCCTATAGTTATGATATTTCCATAATTCACAGCAATAATAACCCCTACCAGATACCCTCTGACACCGATAATCGCACCTCCATCCTGTGGAACATGATTTAAAACCTGCTGTCTTGAATTGATTTTCTTAACATTCTCCATTTTTATCCTCTACTATTAGTATTCTGGGCAAATATAATTTCCGCTCTCATCTTTTTCATTATTACAAATTATCAGTGAAACCGATGTTCCATAATCGACCTCGGAATATGCAGAAACACCTTGACTTAAGACTGCACCATCATATGAATTAGGATCAGACCTGTACTCTATGCTTCCAACTGAAAGCCCCGCATCATACAACATCGATATAGCAGAATCTTCACTACATCCAGATAAATCTGGAACGATTGCTTTTGTCGGTTCATCATCTGGTTCTGGTGCTTCTGTCGTTTCTTCTTCAGTAGTAGTCTCCTGGGCTGTCGTAGGTGTATCCTCTGTAGTAATTTCTGTTGTTTCTTCTGTATCATTAGTTGCTTCTGAATTATCTTCAGAGCCATTGCCTTTACTCACCACAAGTTTTATAATTGTTTTTTCCTCAACCTCCGTATCTGGTTTTATACTTTGCGATATTACATGATCCTTCTCAACCTTATCACTCTGTTCATATTCGACCTCTATCTGAAGATTACTCTCATCCATAAGTTTCCGGGCATCTTCAAGGCTCTTATAAACTACATCAGGAACATGAGTCATTTTTACACCAAGAGAAACTTTTACCCCCAACACAAACCCCTGTTTTTCTTTTTCTCCAGACTTATGATTCTGCTTTATCACTTTTCCCTGAGCAACCTTGCTGTCATTAAGTGTTTCTTCCTTATATATGTATATCTTTTTCTCTCTTGCACACTTTCTTGCATTCTCCCATGTTTCACCAACAACATCTGGAATTGTAGTTTCTGCGCTCTCATCATAACTACTATTGCCAATAGATACTTTCAATAATATCTCTGAGCCTTTATCTACTTTTTCTCCTTCTTTATATTGTTGGTCACATATATAATCCTGAGCTATTTCACTTTCTTGTGTTTCAATCTTCGCATGCAGCCCCATCTTTTCAACTTGTTCCACGGCTTCAGTCTGTCCTAATCCAGTGAAATCTGGCATATACACCTGTCCTTTTCCACTCGATACAACTATTTCTACTGTCATACCTTTCTGTACCTGACTTCCACCACTTATATTTTGTGATAATACTGAGTCCTTAGGTATATCTTCCGACTCCTGCTTATCAACAATTTTCATATCTATATTTTCAGAGGCCAGTATTTTCTCAGCATCATCAACTGTAAGATTTATGACATTTGGCACTCTTGCATCCGATCTGTCATCCGAGGAAATAAATGAATCCCAATTTATTACACCAGTTACCAATAAGGTCCCAACTACCAGTACAGCTAATATTGATGCTGCTACCACTGCTTTCAACCATGTTGGCCATCTTCCAAGATCTCTGGATTTTGATGTTACACGATTTTTGTGTACAACATCCGTTGTCGTAAGTTCATATTCCAGTCTTTCCATATCCGGAGTTCTGTCATTGATTTCTATATTTAAAGCATTCAATATAGCATTCTCAACATTCTCTGATATGTTCCCTGCAAACTTTGATGGTAATTCCAGTGTATCTTTAGAACATCTCTCCATTGAATCGTCCGGAGTTACGCCAGTTATCATTTTGTACAAAGTTGCACCACAACCATATACATCTGTCCACGGCCCCTGTTCTCCACGGCTTCTATACTGTTCAGGCGGCGCATATCCCGGTTTAACTATAACCGACAGGCTTTTGCTGTGATTTGTTGATGTCGCCTGTCTTGCAGCGCCAAAATCAATAAGCTTTACCTCTCCATTTGAAGTTATGAAAATATTATCTGGAGCTATATCTCTGTGTAATATCCCTTTTTCATGAACCTTCTTCAAAGTCCTTATTATAGGTATCATCATATCAACAGCTTTTTGATAATCTATTTTACCGTTATCTAGGAGGAATTCTTTTAACGTTTGTCCCTCCAGATATTCCATAGCAATATATGCTGTATTATTTTCACGGAACACATCATACACATCTGTTATTCCTGTTGTTCCCTTAAATTTTGCAAGCCTCTTTGCCTCATCAATAAACTTTTCTATTCCTCCGTTAAACTGGTCAGTCCTATCTCCACTAAAGATAGATATCGTTGATGAGCCAACAGCCCTTGTTGCAAATTCAGATGGCAGATATTCCTTAATAGCTATTTTCTTCTCAAGACTATAATCATATGCCAGATATGTAACCGAAAATCCACCATATCCTATGGTTTTTCCTACAATATACTTCCCGCCAAGTATTACTCCCGGAGCTAAATGATATGGCTCTGCGGGCGGAGTATCCACCCTATATCCACAATATGGACATACGCTATCATTTTCATCAAACTTATTCATACATCCCATACATAATTGTTCCGCCATACCATACTGCCTCCTGTTACTTCCTAGTATTGTTCATATACATAATCTTGTTTTGTCTCAACCTGTCTTGTTGAGGATTCACTAACTCTAGATGTGCTCCACTCAGACCACGAACCATAAATTGGTTTTCTGTACCAGTATGTATATACCTTATTCACAGACCGGGTCTGATATCTGTAGACAGTACCCGTCCACGACCACTCACCAGTGCCTGAAACATTTCTGTAATTAACTTCTCCATTACTATTAAATACCCATCTTTCAGTCGAACTGCCAGGCCACTGAAATTGATTTGCACGTGATACTTCATCCCACGGAAGATAATATTCCCTCCTTCTAGATCCTGAATTCTGCCATTTATCATCAGTTCTTTCATAAGAACCATCAGCCCTGTATGTATCATATCGACCAAACACAGCGCCATCTTTCGCTTCTACATTACAGGTATCACTGGATTGTACGTAGTTTGAACTCCATTCAGTCCATCCTCCCCAGTTCCCATAAGACTGACTTTCTTCGGTTTTGTAATATGTATAACCACTTGGAGTGCTGTTACTGTTAGTCTTTTTTATATCATAATCCTGCACATCTCTATATCTATACATTGTCACAGTATCATTCGAACAAACTATCAATGATATCTGAGTTCCTTTTTTTACCTTCTGATTTGAACCAATACCCTGATCCAAAACTATGCCTGTACTAGATGATGAGGAAGATCTATATTCCACACTTCCAACACTTAATTCATTACTTTCCAGCATTGCTTCAGCCTGTTGCAAAGACATTCCAACCAGACTAGGCACATCTACCATAGAATCATCTTTTGATGGTTTTACATTCTCAGTTGTGCTTTCTGTCTTATTCTCTGTGCGCTGTTCTTCTGTAGCATGTTCTGTTTTTTTGTCCTCAGTGTTCTTATCTTCCTTCTTACTCTCTGATTTTTTCTCCGTTGTCTTCTCTGTTGTTTTTGTTTGCTCTGATGTTGTATTCTTCTTATCAGTATCTTCATATCTAGGTGCAGCATCAATCTTATCACTGCCCTCACTTATACACAGCGATACTGTAGACCATACTTTCACCTCTGTTCCCGCCTCAACGCTCTGGGATATTACATGATCTTTAGCTACCACATCACTCTTCTGGTATGTAACCTCTATTTTTATCTTACTGTCATTCATAAGTTTTGAAGCTTCATCAAAGCTCTTATATACAACATCTGGAACATGCGTTGTATTTATTCCGAGGCTCACATCAACGCCTAAGTCAGAACCTTCTTCCACCTTTGACTTAGCTTTCAAAGACTGTTTCATAACTATATCTTTCTCAACAGTATCACTGTTCTTTATATCTGATTTATATATGTATATTCTTTTATCAGATGCCATTTTTCTTGCATCATCCCATTTTTCACCTACAACATTCGGCACTTCTGTTTTCTTCGAATTGTCATACTCTTTTTTACCCAATGACACCGTAAGGTTAACCTCTGAACCTTTATCTACAGCCTCGCCATACTTGTACTGCTGTGCGCAAATATATTCCTTCTTTATTTCGCTCTCAGCCGTATCTGTTTTTACAAACAAACCCAGATCCTTCAATTCCTGTTCAGCTTTTTCTTTAGATAAACCAACAACATCAGGCATATACACCTGTCCTACGCCTCCAGATATTGTAACCTCTAACACCATTCCCCCTTTGACTTCCGTACCATAAGGAATGTTTTGTGACAAAACCGCACCTTTAGGAATCGTATCAGATTCAACCTGATCAACTATCTGAATCAGCATATCCTTTTCTTGAATCATTATCTCTGCATCATTGAGCGTTTGATTTACAACATTAGGCACCCTGACTTTAGATGTCGCCCCCGGTATAAACATCTTCCAATTTATCACGCCTGTGACCAATAAAGTTCCCAGCGTCAATAGTAAAACAGCCGCTGCAGGCACCGATATCTTTAACCATAATGGCCAACGTCCAAAATCCATTTTCTTCTTTTTAGCCTTTATTCTTGCAACTTCTTCATCCGTAGTAAGCTCATATTCCAATCTCTCCATATCTGGTGTTCTATCCTCTATCTCCAGATTCAGAGCATTCATAATTGCATTTTCCTGATTAGTCGTAATATCTATATTAAATTTTGATATATCTTTCAGTGAATCCTTCGAATCTCGATCCATCGAATCTTCAGGGGTAACTCCAGTTATCATCTTATATAACACGGCACCGCATCCATATACATCTGTCCAGGAACCCTGATCTCCCCTACTTCTATATTGCTCTGGTGGTGCATATCCCGGCTTCACTATTACAGATAAACTCTTGCTATGATTTGTAGATGTAGCCTGTCTTGCAGCGCCAAAATCAATGAGTTTTACTTCACCATTATTGGTCATAAAAATGTTATCTGGTGCAATATCTCTATGTAAGATTCCCTGAGCATTTACCGTCTTTAACGTTCTTATTATAGGAATCATCATTTCTATCGCTTCATCAGGTGAAATCTTTCCGTTTTTTTCCAGATACTCTTTGAGTGTCTCTCCCTCAAGGAATTCCATCACTATATATGCAGTATTATTCTCTACCAACACGTCATAAACATCTGTTACTCCCGGAGTTCCACGAAATTTTGCCAATCGTTTTGCTTCATCAACAAATTTTTCTATTCCTCCACGGAATTGTTCTTCTCTATCACCTGTGAAAATTACAACCTGTGAAGATCCTGGAGATCTTGTTGCAAACTCAGAAGGCATATACTCTTTTATCGCTACCTTTTTATCAATACTGTAATCATAGCCTATATATGTTACAGAAAATCCTCCATACCCTATTGCTTTACCAACAATATATTTTCCTCCAATAACAGTTCCTGGAGTTAAATGATATGGCTCCTGAGCTGAAGATTCGGAATTATAACCGCAATACGGACATATACTGTATTTGTCATTGTATTTTTCCATACATCCCATACATATTCTTTCAGGCATCTGTATATTCTCCTTCCCACTTTACTGCTGTTTTATCTTCATGTTATCTGTGTAAGAATCTATAATCTGTAATTCAGTATTAGTATCCGTATATGACTTCAACGCAGATTTATTAACTGGTAATCCTTCAATTTTCTGCAATTTATCCACACCATTATCGCTATAAGATGTTCCTAAGAACAACGCTTCCTGAGCTCCCTGTTTTAACATATAGCTTATTAACAAAGAAGCCGCTCTGCTCTCATCATCACTGGTTGTTCCACTTATCGACAATTCATTAGTTGGTTCTACATAAACTGAATCACTTTCTATCTTCACGATCTTATATCTTCCAGCCCAACTGTCATTTACAAATTTATAGTCCTCCGTTGAACCGAAATAGTATAATAATTTATCGTCAGATAAAAACTGCTTATATATTTCACTTCCACCTAATTTTTTCCATTCTTTTTTTCTTTTATCATCAATATTCTGACTATTCTCATTACTATTCAGCGAACTCAGAAGCATATCTTCCGCAGATTCTGATATATAGAAACTATCATCACTCATGCTTTCTATCTGCTTGTAGTCGCTTATAGTCAGATTATCTATATTCTTAACTTCTGAGCTTCTTTTTACATATACAACAGGTGCCTCAAAGCTTAATGGAATTTTTTTGCTTTCTTCAATAGAATTTTTATAATTTTCTAACAGATAGCAATCGTCAGATCCCGACTTTTCCATATATTCATAAACTTTATCTACGCTGGCCGCATCCTCCATAATCTCTTTTGTTGCATATTGAGCCTGGAATATTGTAGGCATCTCTCCATTCTCGTATGCTTTTAATAATTCACTGCCATATTGATCTTCTGGTATAAATTTATAATTAACATTTACCTTCTCTTGACTACTTGTGAATGCTTCTATTCCACTATCCATCATTGCCTTTGCGCCATCTTCATTCATTTGATCATCCACTGCAATCCAGATTGATATATCAGCAGCATTCATAACCACATCAGCTTTTTTATTTTTATACATGTTGTACACATAAAGTGACATTGACACGACGACAAGAAGTGCAATTCCTACTGTTATCGTTCGCTTCATTCTGCGTACACGAAGTTCTTTCTTTGGCTCCATAACTTTCTTTTCTCCATCAAGAGCCTTTTTTAATTCGTCTACATTTGAAAATCGTATTTCAGGATATATTGACATTCCCTTCATAACAGTATTACTTATTCTTTCAGGAATATCACTGTATATCTGAATTGGAGATTGTACTGTATCCTCTATAACTCTATTAACAGATTCGTCCGGTAATACTCCTGTTATTGCGCGATATACAGTTGCACATAACGCATATATATCTGTCCATGGTCCCTGCTTACTTTTTGCCTGATACTGCTCTGGTGGAGCAAATCCAGGTTTCAAAATAATAGATCTGGTTCTTTCCTGATCAGCATCTGAAAATCTTGCAGCGCCGAAATCTAGGAGCTTAATCCGCCCATCGTTGCACAACATTATGTTGTCAGGACTGATATCTCTGTGTATTATTCCGCCAGCATGTATCTCCTTGAGAGCTGTTATTACCGCATCAGCTATAGGTATAACCTCTTCACAGCCTATACGACCTCCCTTTGACTTTAAATAACTCTTCAAAGTCATTCCTGGCAAATATTCCATAACAAGATACGCAGTATTATTTTCCTCAAAAAAAGCATCAACATGAACAATATTTGGATTATCGACAAATTTCGCCATATTTTTTGCTTCATCCAAGAATCTTTCCAATCCCTGCATATACTCTTCTTTACTTTCACCAGTATAAATAATTACCTGTGGCTTTCCTGGAACCCTTTGCACAAGACCAGTTGGATAATACTCTTTCACAGCCACAACCGTCTCAAGTACATTATCCCAAGCCTTATATGTAATACCAAATCCGCCAAATCCTATACATGTACCTATCACATACCTGTTATTGTATAAGCCAACTCCCGGATATAAATGATATAATTCTTTAGGTGGTGTTCCCTCGCAATATCCACAGTATGGACAGACCTCACTCTCTTCCTTATCGCTATATACTATGTCAAATAAATTAAAACAATTTAGACATCTTCTCTGCATTCAATATATCCTCCAACAATATTTACCTACTTAACCCAAACGGCAATCGCCGAATTGTTATCCATATCCGTACACTTACCGTTTTGCCTTACTATCTCAACCATTGCATCCAACCACTCATCAACACTGTTTGATTTCTTCAAAGTCTTAGTCATTGCTTTTTCATCTATCAATTCCCAAAACCCATCTGAACACAAAAGAAATGCCTGAAATCCATTTTTATTTATAATCTCAGAACAATCATACTTTTTAGTCTCCCATGGACTACCTATAACCCTCAGCAATTTATTCCGGTCTTCATGCCCTCTGATTTTTTTCTCTTTTAGCTTGTGCGCCAGAACCAACATCTGAGGAACGCTATGATCCAAAGTTCTTTCAACCAACTTACAATTTTGAAAATAATATAGACGTGAATCGCCTATATGGGCCCATTTGATCTGATCGCGACATATATCTAACGCAACAAGTGTCGTTTTCATGCCATTTGCGAATGTACCCTCTTGAATATTCATTACTCGTTTTTGAGCTTCTTCAAATATATCTGACAAAAGATCAGCGTTACTGTCTCCAACTAATTGTGTAAGATCTCTGGCTGTTTCTATCGCATTTGAAGAAGCAACTTCACCACGTCCATGACCGCCGAGTCCATCAGCCAATACAAATATATTTCTCTGATTTACATGGAAATTTCCAACGGAATCCTCGTTTTTCTCCCTGTTTCCTATGTCGGAATATACCTTATATGTTATCATTCTAATCCCCTCCATCTCTTGTGAAATTATATCATATACTATATATCTCCACGTTTTTGCATGTCTGTATGTCGTTTTGCCATGTCTGTATTTTGCTTTTTTTCGGCAAACTCCGTAATAACAACATCAATATCCAATCAAAGCTGCTGCAACATTTTTTACGCCCGCTCCACTCTTACTAACAACGAACGCATATGTGTAACCCGAAACAACAAACAGATAATCTCCACAATCTATTACATAATTTATTCCACCATTTCTAACATACTGTGCAGGAACTTTAAATATGGTTCTACGACTTGTTCCTTTACACCTGACAAGTGCGGCTCCCTGTATCTTATATATGTAACCATATTTATTATTTGATATCGGAAGTTTATTAATTGTTGAACTTGTAAGCCATGTAAATGTACTAATTCTGTTTTTTGAAGTTGAAATACTCGTGCGAGTCATCTTTCCGTTTGTTCCTATTGCATATGTGACAGAATTACTTCCAGTAAATATGACTCGATTTTTTCCAGCAATGAGCTTATCTGTTGAAACCTTCCCACTGAATCGATAAATGCACTTCTTATTTCTTCCGTTGGAATCCATTCTATATATGCCCGTAGAGCCATATTCAACCTTAACGTTTGCATTCCACGGAGCAGGGCCTTTTTTAACACCTATATAATAAATATACTTTCCGACAACAACAGGGCTATAGCCTTCCGCAAGGACTTTCGTCTTCTTACCATCCTTTGACATTCTATATACATACCTGTTACGGGCATCGGAACCAATATATTTATTTACAGTGCAATATATATTTTTTTTTGTAATTGTCAGATCCGTACAGCGCAAATCAGATATTTTTTTCTGACGTTTTGTAGATGTATTGTACATATACAACCGCCCTCCTTGAGCCCCTGATCCCACTGCGTAATACAGCATCTTCCCACTCATTGCCGCATATGACGGCACATATAACTGCTCGTACCTACTTGTTCTTGTACTGGCATATACATTATCACCACTAAACAACTGAACCTCTGAAACCAGCAGTATTATGCCCATAATCATCACAATAAACTTTCTTATTTCTCTTTTTTTCATTGAACTACTTTCTCCTTTCTATTTGCATTAACATCTCCATACCGTCTACCAATCTTTATCTCCTCCCCATCAACCATCGTAACGGTCTGATGATTATAATTACTGATATAGTCCCTGTTTACCACCGCAGCGGCTGAGCATCTCACGAAATTATCTGGGAGTTCTTTCATAATCTCGCTGAGAGGTCTGTATTCGTAATATTTGCCATCACGCTGGTCATTTTTTCTATTTGTGTAATATATCGTGACTCTGTTCTCTATTTTGATGTACATTATGTCGCGGCAATCAAGGATATTGACGTTCCTGTCATATCGGATTTTGATGAATTGCTTCTTGTCATCATTGTTCATCTTCTCCACAAGATCATTCATGAATGTCACAAGTCTTGCATCATGCCTGCCTTTAAGCATACAATTCACATGATTCGCCTCGTATATGTCTAGTTCTTCAGGGATTTTGTTTACATAAAAAAGAATCTTGCAAGATGGAGCTACGGCATTGATCCTCTTTGCCAGGTTCACACCATTCTTGCCATTTGGATACAGAAGCTCTGTTATAAAGATGTCACAGTCGAACTTCTGATAGTCGATATCCAGCATTACTGAATCAAGGTTATATGAAACAAATCTCACATTTTCGTTATCAATAATGTTGTTTTTAATTTGAGAGCGCAGGAAATATACTGTTCTCTGCGTCTCGTCTGGATTTACATCGCATACGCCTATTGTCATATTGAATTCTCTCCCCCTCATTTATCTATGCGGTTCTCCGCCTCATTGCATATCAATTTAAAGAAATAAATGATCTTTATCAATTATTACCTGATATTATAGAGTCTGAAGTAATATGACTTTCAGGCAATGTAATCCGCACTCCAGACATACCATTGTCTATATTGCATGTTTCATTGTCTATTTTCGTTATTGAAAATTCCTTATTCTATTTTGTCGAAATATATCCTTTGTTATGTTGAAATAGCTCATTTTTTGTTATATATTCATATAGTGCTTAGCACATATATTTACTAAACCAACCTATTTCATTTCCATGAGGGGGAAACAAAAGATGAAATATCGTACCAGACCGGCGGAACACATATGCTCTCTGGAGGAACTTTTCACAGAGCATCTGGGGCTTAACATTCCCATTGTTCCACAGACGTCTTCATACTCCAACAAACATACTTTCAGCCAATTATTATTTTCACAGAATCCGAACCAATATGACGATATTGACAAAATAATGTCATTTTCCGTCTTCAAGGATGCGGATATAGAATGGCTTAAGAAGGATGCAGATTCAGCCCAGAAACCTCTGTACTATCTCATCCATCCTGACGAGAGCTATCCTACAGGCACGAAGCTTAGTGTTTTCTTTTCCAACCTGGCAAATAAGAACTTTTCCGGAAACGAGCAGCCTCTTCCTATAAGAGCTCTGCTGAATGCGATAGATTACGACAAGCTGTGTGCTCATCTTGACAATCTTATAGAAACAAAAGGCGCACTGGACTCTGATTTTATAGTTTCACTGCAGTCATATCTGAGCAATGTCCTGTCAACCGACAACAATCTTACACATTATTGCTCTTTGTTCAAATGCACCTCACCATCAGAATACCTTGCTACGATCCTTTTGTATGCGCTTTTTGATGATGTGAATTTCCCTGCATATGCATCGGAGGTTGCAATAACAAGAAATATCAAAGAACCTAAGGTCGCACATCCCGTGACTGATCTGAACAACCCACATTTTCAGAAGCTAATGAATGATGCCAGGAGGGTTGACAAGCTACAGGCATTTGCAACATATACACTGATAGTCCTTTACTCTGTACAGATGCTTGCAACCATCTTCTCTTCTACCTGGATCAGTTCCTATGAGGCGACAAGCACAAAGGGGACGCTGTTCAGTATTGTCATGCTGTGTGCATCCATCATTTTGACAGCTTTGAGATTTATTCCATTCTCATTGCACAAGAAGTATTCGGAGCTAAGCCTGATACTTGAACATTCCGTGCTTGATGAGAACAGTAACACCTATAGCATTACATATAATCATTTTCAGAACTGTTCGAGATCTTTTAATGATATACAACAGGGGAGACGAGTCATCATCACCTTGTTCTGTATGGTGAGTATTCTGTATATTGTTGTGTCATTTGTATTTAACAGCTTTCCTCTGCTGGTGGCTCTCGTCAGTTTATCATTTGGTGGAGTTATGCTTATCGACAGCATGGTTCATGACCATATTACCTACAAAAGGTATGATGCTTTCTTCTCCTCGGATCTGCCAGGTCATGTTCCTGCGTCCAGATTCGGAGTAGCGCGCATGTGCTCATGGGATTACGATTCCAGACTGAACTCTTTCAGACACACCAGCTACAACAAGCTCACAAACTACAGTGAGGATTGCATCCGGCATATATATGATCAGGTAGCGGATTCGTCCAAATACAGTTGGGCTACTCTAACCGCTTTCATTGTCACTCTTTCATCCATAGGTGTGATCGCCGAGATCCTTCAGCTTGTGAATCCTGACCTGGAGTATTTCAGAATGCCAAATGCTTCCATGCTCTATTCCGTCACAATGATCCTTATTTTGCTGAACGGTGTTCTGAACATACTTATACTTCTCCGTGCGAGATCCCATTATCAGAAAATGGCCGAATTCTCATTCTACGCCGGCAATCCTGACTCTGATAATTATGAAGTAGCAACACTGTTCCGACACAACCTGTACGCAGGCAGCATATCTGAGCTTGCGATTGCCAGAGGAATATATAACTACAATTTGTGTCAATTTGAACAGAGCCTGTCCACATCGGACATCCAGCCACCTGACGACCGTTATCATCCTATGTATATCGTGAATCAGAAGCTGCATCTCATCACAGATGTTGCGCTGTGTATATTTGTCGCATACCTGAGCACGGCAGTATGGCACGCAAATAATCTCCGAAATCTGATAGGCCTGCCCATTCTTGTCGCAGTGTATGCCCTGTGGACATTTGCAATGTATCCACTATTCAAATACAGAAAGATCAAATCCAGCATCCGCAAGCTGAATGTTGAACATAAAAATAAGGAAACACGCTGAACAACTAAGCGTGTTTCCTTCTCTTTTCTATTTCTTTTCTTCTCAGAACCACCATCGCTATGACAAGAGGCGACACGAGAAATACCAATTTTGCCCATCTCATGCCAAGGGCTCCCACAACCAGACTTATTGCAAATATCCCCAGCTGATCTCCTATTCCATATGACAGTGTGGACATGGCTGACGCCCTTCCTCTGACCGATATATCTACACTTTCCATGACCATAAGATTTATCAGTTCTTCCGCAGAAAAGTAAAATCCATTCATGCAGCCCCAGAGTATTCCCAGCAACACCGATGAAACTCCATGCCCTACTCCAAGTGTAAATGCCATACCTGATATGAGGCTAAGCGCTATTCCCATCTGCACCACATATCTCCGTTCCATTTTGTCTGCAAGTATTCCTGTCAGAACATTTATAGCCAATGATGCTATGGGCTGTATGAGCAACACTGTATTCACATTGCCCTCTCCCATACCTGAGAAGGCACACAAAGGTTCATTGTAATATGTTATGCCTGCTGTCGCCATCCCCACCACGCTTATGCTTATGAGAAGATTTCTGGTTGCATGATCTCTGCATATATCTTTGAATGTTTTTATAAAATGTATATGTCCATCATCTGTGTTACATTCTGTACTGTCCACAGATTTTCCCTCACTCCTGTTTGCCGATCCGCCAACACTCGGTGCAGCTTTAGAACCAGTTATATTCGGGAATCTGTACAACATAACCAGTACCATACCTATTACTCCGCCAACAATTCCAACAGCGTAAAGGATCTGCCAATTATGTCCGCCGCCATCCACGTACAATGACCTGAGCAGAGGTATACACATGGCTGCTGCCATGGACACTCCACCACAGATTCCTCTGACAGTTCCTCGATGTTTTCTATCTACCGCATCGACTATGTATATCAGATGTATGTCCAGCGAATATCCCAGTATGAGAATTCCATTGCCAAGCAGGTATATCCACAGATTGTTTGCCAGCAGGCATACTGCACTTCCAACAGCCAGAAGCGCCACATTTATGATCATCATCTTCTTCCTGCCTATGATATCCGTATATGACCTGATAAATGGCGTGAGCGCTCCGATAAGATAAAATGGCAGCATGTCTCTGCTCATATATGCAACCGCCGCTTCAGAACTCATCCCACGCGGATCCATGAGAAATGTCCTAACAGAAAGTGACTGCGTCTTGCCGAACATCTCAGTGCAATAGGAATCCACAAATTGTACAAGTATTATGAGTGCCACAGCCGAGATAGCTGCGACTGCCAAACGTCTTTTATTTGAATCTGCCGTTTTGTCATTCATCAAGTTCTAATCCCCTTCTGTAGTACATAAAAAGGGAAGCTCATCGCTTCCCTTTTTGAATAACCACTGGCCGTTCGCCTTGATATCACTCAAAGCATCAACGACTCTTACTTACTAACCTTCCTGAAGTTCTTCTTACCACGTCTCACAACAACGCCCTCTCCGTCGAACTTCTCCTCTGGAATTGTAATCTGGACATCTGCGATCTTCTCGCCGTCCACAGCAACACCGCCCTGCTCTACGGCACGTCTGCCCTCGTTACGTGATGTAACAAGACCTGACTTAACGAGAACTGACACGATATCGATGGCGCCGTCCTTGAAGTCATCTGCTGTGAGTGTTACTGATGGCATGTCTGCTGCAACACCCTTGGAGAACAGTGCTCTTGCACTCTCCTGAGCCTTCACAGCCTCCTCCTCGCCGTGTACAAGCTTTGTAAGCTCGTATGCAAGGATCTCCTTTGCCTGGTTGAGCTGACTGCCCTCCCAGCTATCCATCTTATCTATCTCCTCAAGTGGAAGGAATGTGAGCATACGGATGCACTTCAGAACATCTGCATCTGCCACATTTCTCCAGTACTGGTAGAACTCAAATGGTGATGTCTTGTTAGGATCAAGCCATACAGCACCCTTCTGTGTCTTACCCATCTTCTTGCCCTCTGAGTTGAGGAGAAGTGTGATGGTCATGGCGTATGCATCCTTGCCAAGCTTTCTTCTGATGAGCTCTGTACCACCAAGCATATTGCTCCACTGGTCATCGCCGCCGAACTGCATGTTGCAGCCGTACTTCTGGTACAGTGCGTAGAAATCGTAACTCTGCATGATCATGTAGTTAAACTCAAGGAAGCTGAGTCCCTTCTCCATACGCTGCTTGTAGCACTCTGCACGAAGCATGTTGTTGACTGAGAAGCATGCTCCAACATCGCGGAGAACATCTACATAGTTCAGGTCGAGAAGCCAGTCTGCGTTGTTGACGAGAAGCGCCTTGTCCTCTGAGAAGTCTATGAACTTGCTCATCTGCTTCTTGAAGCAGTCAACGTTGTGCTGGATAGTCTCCTTTGTCATCATCTGTCTCATATCTGTACGGCCTGATGGATCACCGATCATGGCTGTACCTCCACCTATCAGCGCGATAGGCTTGTTGCCTGCCATCTGAAGTCTCTTCATCAGACAGAGCGCCATGAAGTGGCCTACATGCAGGCTGTCAGCAGTCGGATCAAAGCCAATATAGAATACTGCCTTACCATTATTTACTAAATCTCTAATTTCATCTTCATCTGTTGTCTGCGCTATAAGCCCTCTGGCTACAAGCTCGTCATAAATCTGCATGTCCCTCTAGACCTCCTGTATTTATTTATTCAATGTGCGGTTCACTAGCACCACACAGGCAAATATTATAACATTTTGCTATGCACTGTGGCAAGTATATACACACAATTCCCTGTATTATTTTCTTATAAATCATATTTCACACATCATTTTCTGCCGCCGATTTCTGATCGACACCTGTATCTGCGGCACAGTCCTCCTGCAATGGCTATGAGCAGGAATATGTATGGCGTTGTGAGCGACTGGTTAAGATTGACAAATGCCTGAACGGCATACCCGGTTATCCCGAGCAGAACAGCTATCATACTGCCCTCATCCTCAGCATATCCAAGCAGGCACTCCAAGCCAGTCCCTGTCTTTGAACCTCTTACAGTTCTTGAATCTCTCGATGTCTTCTTCTCCTTCGATCTTTTTCCTGCAGATTGTCCGCTTGCGTTTTCATTCTCATTCATCACAGCTCCTGATACCGCAGTTCTCACAAGCGCACCACCTGTGGTAACCAGCAGTCCTACGTAACTCACTGCACCGAATATTCCTGTGGTTATCAGATACTGCAGATACTCATTGTGAGCATTATCATATATAACACCCACCGTATTCATCATATCGTCATAGTACCTGTCAGTCATGATCGCCTTCACTGATTCATTTCCATAACCGAACAGCCTCTGTGGAACACTGAAATCCCTGTACGCCTCCATGAGCCTTCTCCACACGAACCCCCTGTAATTCCCCCAGGAATCCTCAAATGAAAATATACCCATGTGGTTGTGCACCGCATATATCACTGCAGCCACTATGCCTGCAAGCGATACGCCGACCGATACAGCAAGTGCTGCCTTTCCGCGGAACTTCACAGTCCACTTTGAAGCCAGCCTTATGGCCGCCCATACAACGAGAACGACCACGGACACTATCCACACCATCCGGCTGTCACTCACAAAGTAGCTCAGTCCGTCAAGCTCCGAATATCCACTGTCCGTCTGTCCCAGAATAATACTGATCGCCAGGACTCCGCACGCCATGACCAGGCATACATCCGCAAATTCTTTTATCTTTCCTCGGTATGACGCCCATATCCACGCAGCTATCATGGCACCGCCCACACCTGCGTATGCAAGGTTTGCATTGGATATGATCACCGCACCTGTTCCTGTGAGCACAGCGATGACTGCTGTTATCCGTATCACTATGCTCTCTTTTCCCTCCGAGCTGATATACGCCCCGGCTGCCACCGGAACCAGCACGCACAGGAAGCTTGCAAATATGTCGATATTGCCCAATGTGGATATGTATACATTTCTTATGCTCTGCATCAGCCCTTCCCTGAGTCCAAGGAAATCATATCCCATGAACTGGCATATGCCGACAATTCCCACAAATGAGCCCGCAAGCATGAATATGACCACCACATACCGCCTTATCCTGCAATATCTCGCCATACACACATACAGGAAAAAGACCAGCAGCACGAACTGAAGTCCGCACCTTCTGCCCTCCTCGCCTGTATATGCTGCTGCCTTATTCCCTGACATAAAGAATGCCAGAACATTTGCCAGAACAAATCCTGCCATGAATATATCCATGGTCATGATATTATGCATATCCATAAAATGTCTCAGGCGTCCAATAAACCTGCTGCCATGTGCCGCCCCTGCTGAAGCATCTACATTCCCGCCTGAGCTCTGCGACCCATGCCCTGTGCTGACATTCCGTCCCAGCACATCCACCAGCACCGCCAGCACCATGAGCACCGCATATATGCACAGCGCAATATAGAACGCCCTGTACTTGGTTACTGTTATATCAAAATATTTGTCATGCATTATCAGGGGATATGCAGCCCCCATATATATAAGAAATAATGTGGTTATTCCGTTCTGAAGTTCCCGCCTGCCGTCTCCTGCAATGTTGTCTTTTCTGCCCATACGGCTATACTCCTTTTATAAAAGCGGTGACAATAATCTGAGTATCGCACCAAGTATATTCACCCTGCTTATGTTATTTCTGCACCACGGAATATCTATCTCCTCCGACTCGGCAAATGTATCCATCATATCCTTCTTCACATCTTCTATGGCCTTGCAGTCATACAGGAGAGTTCCACACTCAAAGTGGTGATAGAAGCTCCTGTTATCCAGATTGATGGATCCCACAGATGCAAGCTTGCCATCCATGAGCAAAGTCTTTGAATGTATAAATCCAGGCGTGTACTGATATATCTTCACACCCGCCAGAAGCAGCTCCTTGTAGCTGAACTGGGTCATCTTGTATATATATTTCTTGTCCGGAATGGCCGGCGTAACAATACGCACATCCACGCCCCTCTTGGCTGCCAGCTTCAGTGCCAGCATGAGCTCGTTACACACGATAAGATATGGGGTAAATATATAAATGTACTCCCGTGCATCATTTATCATCTGCATGTACAGATTCTCACCCACATTCTCTCCGCTCAGAGGACTGGACTTGTACGGCTGAACATATCCGTCACTTACGCCACTATAGTCGATCTCCACCGGTCTATAGTTGTTGTAGCTTCCCTCTGAATATCTGAAGCTGTTCCACATCTGAAGGAACATAACAGTGAAGCTCCAGGCGCCCTCGCCCTCAAGTCTCACTCCACTGTCCTTCCATTTGCCGTACTTCTCTATCTTGTTGATATACTCGTCAGCCATGTTGTAACCGCCGGTGTGAGCTATCTTGCCATCAATAACAGTGATCTTCCTGTGATCCCTGTTATTGAAGATAGTGGCAAAGAATGGAACCACCTGATTGAACGCCATACATTTGATACCGTAGGATTCAAGTTCCTTCCAGTAATACTTCGGCACATTGAACACAGATCCGATGTCATCATACATGAACCTGACATCAAGTCCCTCCGCAGCCTTGCGCTTCAATATCTCAAGTATGGTATCCCACATATAACCCTTGTCCACGATGAAATATTCCATGAATATATACTTCTCCGCACTCTCCAGGTCTCTGATGAGATCATCCATCACATCATCGCCTATGGCATAATACTTTACACTGGTATGCTTGTACAGAGGCGCCTCAGCCACATTCTCCATATAATTACATATCCTGTATGTAGGCTCCGACTTTAAATTCTCCGCTGGGACCCAGTTGTCCCCCTTGACGTTCTCATATACCTCCTGCTGGAGAACCCGCAGAAAATTCTTTCTGAGTTTTTTAGGTATCAGCACATGTCCATAGAGCACATACATGAGACCTCCCAGCACCGGGAATATGAGTATCGGCACCATCCATGCCATCTTTACCATAGGGTTAGTATCCTTTGTTATAAGATACATTACAACTATTACGCTGAGCAGCTTGAGAGCACCCGATATATAGATATATCTGTCCTGAAGAAAAACAACCCCCAGTATCATGATCGCCAACTGGACGACCACAAGAAAGCACGTTATTACCATTCTGCTTAGCAATCTGTTCAGTATCTTCTTCATATATTTCCTGCCTTTACTGAATTGATGTCACCTTATAATCCTGATCCTCTACTGTCTTCTTGAGCACGCTGTCATCAACGTCTGCCTTGAGAGTGACAACCGCTGTTCCTGTCTCATGGCTGACTACAGCCTCCTGCACCTGGTCAAGGGCCTCAAGACTCTTCTTGACTCTGGCTTCACAATGTCCACACATCATACCTTCGATCTTCATTGTCTTTGTCATAACTTTGTCCTCCTTGATTCTATATCTTTTATTTTTATCATAAATGTCTGTCAAATTCAACCTCAACGCATTTGTAACAACACAAAAACTTGACAGGCTCATGGCAAACGCTCCGAACATAGGATTGAGCGTCCAGCCAAATATCGGGATCCACACGCCGGCGGCAAGTGGTATTCCAATTATATTATATATAAATGCCCAGAAAAGATTCTCTTTTATGTTCTTAACTGTTGCCCTGCTGAGTCTTATGGCCGCCGGAACATCTGTGAGCTCACTCTTCATGAGAACAACATCCGCAGCATCTATGGCTATATCCGTGCCTGCACCTATGGCTATTCCTATATTTGCCCTTGTGAGTGCAGGGGCATCATTTATTCCATCACCAACCATGATCACATGCCCCTTCTGCATGAGATCTCGCACAACGCTCTCCTTGCCGTCCGGACGCACGCCCGCTATTACTCTGTCTACGCCGACCTGCTCTCCTATGGCTTTGGCGGTTCTCTCATTATCACCGGTTAACATAACTACTGAAAGTCCCATCGACTGAAGCTGGCATATGGCCTCAGCGCTGTCCTCCTTCACAGTATCCGCCACGCCTATTATTCCGAGGACTCTGTAATCTCCGTCAGCCTCCTCGGCAAAGAACATAGGTGTCTTTCCCTGCTGTGATACCTTCTCCGCACTGTCCTTCATCGTCTCAGGTACATCTGCATATCCCTTTATATAATCCATATTTCCGCCGATGATCTTTCTGCCGTTCAAACTTCCCATCAGACCGTTGCCCGCAACAGCCTTGAAATCGGATACCTCATAATTTTTATCCTTCTGTGCATCACCTGTCTGGTAATTCTCACTGTAGTATCCAACCACAGCTCTTGCCAGAGGATGCTCTGACAGCTTCTCCAGAGCCGCAGCCTTCTGCATCAGCTCGTCACCACTGACATTCTCGGCTGCCAGTATATCCGTCACTACAGGCTCTCCCTTTGTGATCGTTCCGGTCTTGTCCATGACCACTATGCTGCTCTTTCCTGTCTCCTCAAGAGCAGTCGCAGTCTTGAACAGTATTCCGTGCTTGGCACCTATTCCATTTCCCACCATGATCGCAACAGGTGTGGCAAGCCCAAGGGCACATGGGCAGCTTATAACAAGCACTGATATTCCTCTCGCCAACACATAACCGGCATCCTTGCCCACTATTATCCACACTATCATCGTGATAAATGCTATCAGTATGACAACAGGTACAAACACTCCCGAAACCTTATCAGCAAGCTTTGCTATTGGAGCTTTGGTAGCCGCCGCATCACTTACCATATCTATTATCTTGGACAGTGTGGTATCCGCACCTACCTGTGTAGCACGGCATTTCAGATAACCCGACTGGTTGATCGTCGCCGCAGACACACGGCTTCCTGCAGTTTTGTCCACAGGTATGCTCTCACCCGAGAGAGCTGACTCGTCCACGGCGGAATCCCCCTCAAGGACTACTCCGTCCACAGGAACGCTCTCACCCGGTCTAACGGCAAATATATCTCCAACCGCAACTTCGTCT
Source organism: Coprococcus sp. RTP21281st1_F1_RTP21281_210402 (assembly GCF_040915325.1). Lineage (NCBI taxonomy): Bacteria > Bacillati > Bacillota > Clostridia > Lachnospirales > Lachnospiraceae > Coprococcus > Coprococcus sp. RTP21281st1_F1_RTP21281_210402. The sequence goes on along the minus strand of NZ_JBCPDQ010000013.1, from coordinate 1,421 downwards.
ATATCCACGGTGACCTCCTCACCATCCCTGATGAGAACGGCTGTCTTCGGGGCAAGATCCATCAGACCTTTGAGTGCGTCCGTGGTTCTTCCCTTTGAATATGCTTCAAGCGTCTTGCCGACTGTTATAAGCGCCAGTATCATGGCCGCAGATTCAAAATAAAAATCATGCATGAGCGTCATGACACGCTCACCGTCACCTGCTGTCTGCGCCGCTGTCATGGCATAGAGCACGTACACGCTGTATATGAATGAGGCACCTGAGCCCATGGCAACAAGTGTATCCATATTTGGCGAGCCGTGTATAGCTCCCTTAAATCCACTCACAAAGAATCTCTGATTTATCACCATCACAATTATGGTGAGCAGCATCTGCGTGAGTCCCATCGCCACATGATTGCCGTCAAAGAAGCTTGGAAGCGGCCAGTTCCACATCATATGGCCCATTGATATATACATGAGGGGAATAAGAATTATAACTGATGCCACCAGTCTCTTCTTCATTTTTCCGAATTCTTTGTCCGCCTCACTCTCACCGGAACCGCTGCTCTTCCCACCTGAATGTGAAGTATTTCCGCCAGCAGATCTTCCACCCGCCAGACTCGCACCGTATCCTGCCTTCTCAACTGCAGCCACTATAGTTCCGCTGTCGGCTGTTCCATCCACCATCATGGAGTTGGTCAGGAGATTCACTTGACACGAGGTAACTCCCCCGACATTGGATACGGCCTTCTCGACTCTTGCACTGCATGCACTGCATGTCATTCCTGTCACATTGTACTTGTCCATATATTTCACCTTTCTTTATCAAGCATCAGTCAGTTCGTAACTGCACTTGCCAATAACTGACATATCTATTTCATGAGTCTGGTAACCGTATTTACCAGATCCTCTATAGTATCATCCTTGCCATTTCTTATATCGTCTGCAACACAGGTCCTGATATGTTCAGCAAGGAGCTGTCTGTTGAAGCTGTTGAGTGCCGCATTGATCGCCGACACTTGGAGCACGATGTCTGTGCAATAGGCATCATTTTCCAGCATACTCTTCACGCCTCTTATCTGCCCCTCTATCCTGTTCAGTCTGTTGAGAAGCTTCTTATACTCCTCGTCTGTCCTTGTCCTCACCCTGGCTTCCACATCGCTTATCTCTCCGCCATGATGACAGCAGCATTTCTTCTGTTCTTCCATATATCTTTCCTCCATCCTTATTGAACTCCAGCCATGCAAAATTTGCCTTCGGCAAATGGCTGGAGCTACATGTCAAGTTTTCATAGAAAACTTGACACATCCCTTGTACATCAGCCATTTCTGTTCACATTTCAAATGACGCTGCATATATGCCATCTAAGTTAGCAACCACCACTTCAAGTGGTGGTTTATTATCAGCCCTCCAAAGGGCTATTGTTACTGCTCGCCCCAA